>NZ_QOUX01000021.1 GCF_004116265.1 Anaerobacillus alkaliphilus
TACTACTAACTTTGCAATATACTCTTTAAATTCCTGATCGTAAGATCTACGCATAGTGACACGCTCCG
This sequence comes from Anaerobacillus alkaliphilus, assembly GCF_004116265.1. NCBI lineage: Bacteria > Bacillati > Bacillota > Bacilli > Caryophanales > Bacillaceae > Anaerobacillus > Anaerobacillus alkaliphilus. The sequence goes on from NZ_QOUX01000021.1 coordinate 69, forward strand.
CTCTGTAAACTTGTGTTACAAGTCTCTCCATATCGTGTCCACTTTATAGTCTATATTCAATCGTGCCCAAACCGAGCGGAGAGTGAAAGAAAAGGTAACGCAAGAGGTCCTATCGTACCCAAACCGAGCGGAGAGTGAAAGAAAAGGTAACGCAAGAGATCCTATCGTGCCCAAACCGAGCGGAGAGTGAGCTGAATGTAGAATGCAATGAACAGGGTTAGTAGAGTTGGTTGGGTGTGATAGTTTTAGGTGTAGGTAGGTGTTGGTTGGCTTTGATACCTTGAAAATGGTTGTTAGCTTATAAGTTGTTTTCTGAGGTTTTAATGATAGTTGTTAGGATCTTTTTGAGTTCGAGGCATTTGCTTAGTAGTTCTTGACCCTGTTCATTGTTAATATATTCGGATATTCGGAGAAGTTCAAGCCAATATAAAGTCTCGGAAACTTCTTTTAGGGAGATATTTAACTTGTAGATAAAATCTCTTTTTGATTGTGCAACCGTTGCTTCTGCTATGTTTGCACCAATACTTGTACCAGAACGTAATATCTGTTTTGACATAACATATTCTTTTTTCTCACTAACTAAGTGTTAATTATACATAGTGAAAAATGAAATGACTTGTCCTTTATTATATTTTCACTCATTCCTTTCACCTCCTAACTAGGTGGGACATTGGACCTTCAAAGCAAAACCCACAAATGATTCTACATCCTACATTAAAGAAAGAAAATAAAAAGCTTGAGGATTTTCTCCTCAAGCTTTTTATTTTCTTTCTGCAACGTTCAAACGATTAATCGCGCGTTTAAGTGCGTTCTCTGCACGTTTGAAGTCGATGTCATCTTGTTTTGCTTTTTCCATACGACGCTCTGCTCGTTCTTTAGCAGCGCGAGCACGGGAGATGTCGATATCTGATGGCAATTCAGCTGATTCTGCTAAGATACTTACTTGATCGCCGCGTACTTCCATAATTCCGCCAGTGATCGCTACAAGTGTGATTTCAGAATCTTTTTTAATTCGAACCGCTCCAATGGTTAAAGGAGTAACTAAAGGGATATGGTTTGGTAGAATACCAAGTCCGCCATTAATTGTTTTCACGCTTACCATTTCAACGTCTCCATCGAATACTTTACCATCAGGGGTTACAACACTGACATTCATTGTCTTCATGAAAAACCCTCCTTAAGCACTCTTGGCGCCGCCATCAAAGGTGATGGCGACTCGAGTGGAGACTTGTTTATGCCATTTGCTTCGCTTTTTCAACAACTTCTTCGATACGTCCAACAAGACGGAATGCGTCTTCTGGAAGATCGTCATACTTACCATCAAGGATTTCACCGAAACCTTTGATTGTTTCTTTAACTGGTACGTATGATCCTGGTTGTCCAGTGAACTGCTCAGCAACGTGGAAGTTTTGTGATAAGAAGAATTGAATACGACGAGCACGGTGTACTACTAGCTTGTCATCTTCAGATAACTCATCCATACCAAGGATTGCAATGATATCTTGTAACTCTTTATATTTTTGAAGTGTTTGCTGTACACGACGAGCTACTTCATAGTGTTCTTTACCTACGATTTCAGGAGCTAATGCTCTTGAAGTCGATGCAAGTGGGTCTACCGCAGGGTAAATACCCATCTCAGAAAGCTTACGCTCAAGGTTAGTAGTTGCATCTAAGTGAGCGAATGCTGTAGCAGGAGCTGGATCCGTATAGTCATCGGCAGGTACATAGATCGCTTGGATCGATGTTACAGAACCTGTTTTTGTCGATGTGATACGCTCTTGAAGCTGACCCATCTCTGTTGCTAGTGTTGGCTGATAACCTACCGCTGAAGGCATACGTCCAAGAAGGGCTGAAACCTCAGAACCTGCTTGTGTAAAGCGGAAGATGTTATCTACGAATAATAATACGTCCGCACCTTGGTCATCACGGAAGTATTCTGCCATTGTAAGACCTGTAAGAGCAACACGCATACGTGCTCCAGGTGGCTCGTTCATCTGACCGAATACCATCGCTGTTTTCTTGATAACTCCAGAATCACTCATCTCGTGGAAAAGGTCATTTCCTTCACGAGTACGCTCACCTACACCGGCGAATACAGAGATACCACCGTGCTCTTGAGCGATGTTGTTGATTAATTCCTGGATTAATACTGTTTTACCTACACCGGCACCACCGAATAAACCGATCTTACCACCCTTGATGTAAGGAGCTAGTAAGTCTACTACTTTAATTCCTGTTTCAAGAATTTCAGTTTTTGTAGATAGTTCTTCATATTTAGGTGCAGATCTATGAATTGGGTCTCTTCTTACATCAGCCGGTACTGGCTCATCTAAGTCGATATTTTCCCCTAATACGTTAAATACGCGTCCTAATGTTACTTCACCTACTGGTACGGAAATAGCTGCGCCAGTATCAACAACTTCTAATCCACGAACAACACCGTCTGTAGAAGCCATTGCAATTGTACGAACTGAGTCGTCACCTAAGTGAAGAGCAACTTCTAATGTTAACTCGATATCTACTTCACCAGCATGTTGTGCTTTGTGAGAGATTTTTAAAGCGTTATATATCTCAGGTAGTTCACCGCGGTTGAACTTTACGTCAACTACAGGTCCCATAACTTGAGTTACGCGTCCTTTGTTCATTAATTTTTCCTCCTAACTTCCGAGAGTTATTCAAGAGCTGCCGCTCCACCAACAATCTCTGTAATCTCTTGTGTGATTGCAGCTTGTCGTGCACGGTTATACGTAAGTGTAAGATCGTCGATAAGGGCACCAGCATTGTCTGTCGCCGAGCTCATCGCCGTCATCCTTGAACCGAATTCACTTGCTTTTGCATCAAGAAGGGCACCAAAGATTAAGCTTTCAGCATAATGTGGTAAAAGCTGCTCAAGGATAACCTCTTCATTTGGTTCATATATATATTCTGGAGTTGCTGCATCACTAGTAAGCTCAGTTAACGGTAACAGCTTTGTTTCTGTTACATCTTGTTTGATTGGGCTGACAAAATGATTGTAGTAAACATACAACTCATCAAAGATTTCATCTGTAAACATCTGTACTGTTGTCGCTGCGATATTTTTTATATCAGCAAACGTTGGGCTATCAGATAAACCAACGATTTCTTGGATGATTGGCATTTGACGCTTTTTGAAAAAGTCGCGACCAATACGACCCATTACGATAATACCGTATTCGTCTGTTGATTTATGACGCTCTTTGATCGTGTTCATTACCGCACGTAAAATTGAACTGTTGTAAGCACCTGCTAAACCGCGATCAGACGTGATTACGATATAGCCTGTTTTCTTAACAGGACGAGACTCTAGCATCGGATGAGTACTTTCACTATTGCCACCAGCAATAGAGACAACTACATCACGAATTTTATCAGTATAAGGCTGGAAGTTTTGGGCCTTCATCTGCGCTTTGTTAAGCTTAGCTGCAGACACCATTTGCATCGCCTTTGTGATTTGCTTCGTCTTCTTTGTTGAATTAATTCTATTTTTAATATCTCTTAAAGAAGCCATGTTCCGTTCACCACCTTTTTGCTAAACTGGTTTACCATCAAAACTGATGTTCAAAAAGTCGGACTTGTCATCCTCCTTTTTGAACTACCTTATTACTTTGAACTTACGAAGTTTTTCTTAAATGCTTGAATTGCAGCCTTCAGTTCATTTTCGTCAGGCAGTTTACCAGTTGAACGGATTTGGTCTAAAAGATTTTTGTTGTTGTGATCGAAGTGTACATATAACTCTTCTTCAAAACGTTTCACATCTTCAACTGCGATGTCATCTAAGAAGCCTTTTGTTAACGTAAACAGAATAAGTACTTGTTTTTCAACAGCTAATGGCTCATGTAAGCCTTGCTTTAATACTTCTACTGTACGTGCACCACGGTTAAGTTTCGCTTGAGTTGCTTTATCAAGGTCAGAACCGAACTGTGCGAACGCTTCTAACTCACGGTAAGATGCTAAGTCAAGACGAAGTGTACCAGCAACTTTTTTCATTGCATTGATTTGTGCAGAACCCCCTACACGAGATACTGAAAGACCTGCGTTAACCGCTGGACGTACCCCTGAGAAGAAAAGGTCTGATTGTAAGAAGATTTGTCCATCTGTGATGGAGATAACGTTTGTTGGAATATAAGCAGATACGTCACCTGCTTGTGTTTCGATGAATGGTAATGCAGTTAATGAACCGCCACCTTTTGCATCGCTTAACTTAGCTGCACGCTCAAGTAAGCGTGAGTGTAAGTAGAAAACATCCCCTGGATATGCTTCACGACCTGGAGGACGACGAAGTAATAAAGAAAGCTCACGGTAAGCAGATGCTTGTTTTGTTAAATCATCATAGATAACTAAAACGTGCTTACCTTGGTACATGAAGTGCTCACCCATAGTTACCCCAGCATAAGGAGCTAAGAATAATAATGGAGCTGGTTGAGACGCACTCGCTGTAACAACGATTGTATAATCTAATGCACCTTGTTGACGAAGAGTTTCAACAACACCTGCAACTGTAGATTCTTTTTGTCCAATTGCAACGTAGATACAAATCATGTTTTCGTTCTTTTGGTTAATGATTGTGTCGATTGCAATTGCAGTTTTACCTGTTTGACGGTCACCGATAATTAACTCACGTTGACCACGACCGATTGGAATTAAAGAGTCAATTGCTTTAATACCAGTTTGTAGTGGCTCATGAACTGATTTACGATCCATAACTCCAGGAGCTGCATATTCAATTGGACGACTTTCAGTAGTTGCGATTGGTCCTAAACCATCGACTGGTTGACCTAACGAGTTAACTACACGACCAAGAAGTGCATCACCTACAGGAACCTCCATGATACGGCCAGTTCTTTTTACTTCATCACCTTCACGAATATCTGTGTAAGGTCCAAGAATAATAATACCTACAGCATTTTCCTCTAGGTTTTGAGCCATACCCATTACACCGTTAGAAAACTCAAGAAGCTCTCCAGCCATTACGTTTTCTAAACCGTGTGCAAGTGCGATACCATCCCCAACTTGGATAACGGTACCCACATCATTAATTTCAACTTCAGACTGATAGTCCTCAATTTGCTTTTTTATTAGTAAGCTAATTTCATCAGCTTTGATGCTCATATCCTTCACCCCTATCTACTAACGTTTCCAGAAATCATGCGACGTTCAATACGTCTAAGTTGGCTTAACACACTGCCATCATAAATGCGATCACCAATGCGGACTTTAAAGCCGCCGATTAACTCAGGATCAACGATATTATTAATGGTTAGTTTTGCTTTGCCAGCTACTTTTGAGAACGTTGCTTCAAAGGCAATTTTCTCTGCATCAGTAAGTGGCTTTGCCGTGTAAACTTTTGCTTCAGCAATTCCTTGCTCTTCGTTTGTAAGCTTAAGAAATTCTTCTACCATTTTAAAAAGAATCCCCTCACGCTTTTTATCTATGAGTAGGAATAATGTATTTAACAATGTATCACTAATTTTCCCGTGAAAGCTTGCTTTAACAAGATCCTTCTTTTGAGCTGCAGAAACTTTCGGATGCTTGAAGAACGTTTCAAATAGGTTTGTATTTTCAACGACTTCACTAACAACCTTTAACTCTTCTGATATTTGAGCTACTGAATTTTGCTCTTTTGCTAGTTCAAATACTGCGATTGCGTAACGTTTTGCAACGTGGTCTTGTTTCATAGGTCTTCGCCTACTTCTTTAAGGTAGTCTTCGATAAGCTTCGATTGAGCTTTCTCGTCAAGTTCCTTTTCAATCACTTTTGTTGCAACTAATACTGAAAGTGTTGCTACTTGTTCACGTAAAGCTGAAACTGCTTGTTCTTTTTCTCGTTTGATTTCCGCTAAAGCGATATCCTTCATTCTCTCAGCTTCTGCTTTCGCTGATTTTATTGCTTCTTCTGTTTGTTGCTCAGAGATTTTCTTTGCGTTAGCTAAAATACTTTGAGCTTCAGCGCGTGCTGTTTGAATAGCTTCGCGTTGCTCTACTAAGTATTTTTCTGCTTCTTCGCGATTTTTCTCAGCAGAAGTAATTTGATTTGCGATATGCTCTTCACGCTTTTGCATCATTCCGATAATCGGACCAAAAGCAAATTTTTTCAGCAATACAAGGAGAACAAAGAATACTACTAATTGATATGCTGCATTTAACCAAGCTATATTTTCAAACAAAACATTCTCCTCCTTCATCAAGTCTTACATAAGGAATGGCGAAGATTGTGTGAAATACGTTCTCCGCCATTATCTAATAAATCCGAAATTAAGCGTTACCTAAGATTAAGAATGCGATAACGATACCAAGGATTGGAAGTGCCTCTGCAAGTGGTACCCCGATGAACATGATTGTTTGTAAAGAACCTTTAAGCTCAGGTTGACGAGTTACTCCCTCTAAAGTAGCACGTACGATCATTGCTACCCCGAATGCTCCTGCGATTGCTGCTAAACCTGCTACGATTGCCGCTGCTAAAAATACCATGAAAAAATCCTCCTTTGAGATATAAGAAATATGTTTTTTATTATTTTTACGCCCTAAATTTTCAGGACAAATTGATAAACAATGTAATGATTAGTGATCTTCACTAACTTTGTGAGACATATATACCATCGTTAGCATACAGAAGATGAATGCTTGTAGTGATCCGATGAATATACTAAATGCTTGCCAAACTAAAAGTGGTAGTGCCACCCCTACGGCTAAGAATAATGTCGATTTTCCTAAGGTAACAAGCATGACCATTAATACTTCTTTCGCATAGATGTTACCGAAAAGACGCATTCCAAGCGTTAATGTGTTGGAAAAATCCTCAACAATTTTAAACGGGAATAAGAATGGAACTGGACGGAAGTAATCTTTTCCGTATTCCTTGAAACCTTTAATCTTAATTCCATAATAGTGTGTTAATAAAATAACCATTGCTGCTAGAGATAGAGTTAATAATGGATCAGATGTTGGTGATTTCCACCATACTTCATAAACACCATCCGCAATTTTTGACTTAATCTCAAATGGAACTCCTAACATATTTGAAACGAATACGTATAAGAGAATAGTAATCCCAAGCATGACGAAGTTTTTGCCGACTTTCCAATCCATGTTACTGTTGATGATGTTCTTGACGAAATCAACAAGCCATTCTAGAGCATTTTGGGCACCTGTTGGTTTCATTTGGATTCTTCTAGACATAAAAAAACAAACGAAAAAGACGATTGCTGCGGCTACAGTTGTCATTAAAATACTAGACATATTCACCGGTTGACCTAGAAAATACCTTACTGGAGATATTGTTTCCAATTCATTTTCACCTCTTTTCTGACTATAGACGTTTTAGTTGAAAAATAGAATTAATAAATATGATGATATAGGTTAGCATTAAACCTATGACCACACTAATAAAGTGGAAGTTGTCGGGGTATTGATATGCAATATACACAGCGCCTAAGACTAAGGCTATACGAAAAAGTGTTCCTAGAGAAAATTTGGCTCGTCCGGCTTCCACCGACTCACCTAGTCTTTTCACTTGAAAATATGTACTCCACAAATTACTTAGGCTTATAATAGAACCCAATAATAGTCCAAGGAATATTGGTTGGTATGGGGTTACAAGAGCTAAGACAAGAAAAAGACTCATAATAATAACTGTGTATAACGTATAGCGCTTCGTTAACGCAATGTAGTCTCCCATTTACCGATCTTCTCCTTAGAAAAATGCATGTACATTTTTCTTTCTCTATCTTTGGTCTTGATCACGTAAAAAGTGTTTGATAACCACTATGACCCCGTAGGAGCCAGTGCCAAGGCCAAGGAATAGACCTATAATCAGAAATAATGAATTGGTTCCAAAGTAACTATCTAGCCATCTACCACCAAAAACACCTACTAGAATTGAACCTAGTAAGTAGGAACTGATCGTAGACATCAGCGCTAACGTTCGCATTGTTTGTTTAAAGCGTTTAGGATCATCCATCTTAAACACCCTCTTTTCAATTGTGAATTTTGAATTGTTAATTGTGAATAAATGAACGCTTAATTTCAAAGCAAACCTGTCTTAGCAATTCAAAATTCAAAACTCATAATTGGTTCTGTTATGCAACAAGCGAATACGCTTCCTAGTAGTTTCAAGGATGTAAACCCTATCATTATTACCCTTTGTAATCGTACAATAGGGTACTTCATCTGTCAACGAATTTTCACAATAAAAATAATTAAGTTAACAACACTTCCACAGTGCTTAAACCCTTTTAATAAAAGGCGAATTGGTGAACGAAGTCCTTATTTGTCACAAATTGCTATTACAAACGGACATAATTTGTTCACTATTTTACATGTTATTACCATAATAAGTTTATGTAAGGTAGAATGCAAATAGATAAATTGCATTCTACCTATTTCTATTTAATAAGAATGGTATGTCCTGTTACCTTCTCTGTTGTCTCACCGATATAAATCATTGTCTCAATTAAATCTTCTTTTCCTTCTTTTTTTGCATAGACAAGTGTTTTATAAATTCCTTCAGTCAGATCAACATCTTCTAATTCTACTTCTAGTAAGCCACGGTCGACATTTTCTCTCACATCTAAGTACGTAACAAATTGGAATGTATCAGGATCATATAAAGCAATTCCTACTTCCTCAGCACCGCCTGGTAAGTACATTTCATAGCGGTACTGACCTTTTTCATCTCCAAATTCAAAGGAAAAGGCCATGAGTCTAGGATAATTTGGCTCTTCAATAAAAAACATAAAAGGTACACGAACAGGTTCTCTTCCACCCTCTACGATAAATTCACCATAGTGAATTCCAGATTGAAATACTCCAGGTAAAATATCAATCGTAATGGGTACCTTTGTTTCTTCACCAGGACCTAAGATAATCGAGAATGGCACCTTCCACTGTACGCCATCAGGAACGACAAACGGTGGTTTGACATGGTAGGTTCTTTTCTTGTCAGAGGTATTCTTAATGGTTAGTTCAACCTCTTTTTGATGCCTTGATTGCTCTCTAGTCCATTTCCCGAACCCTACAGTTCCTGGATAGATAAGTGTTTCCGCTTGGACTGCTTTCTCAACTTGAATTCGACCCGTCCCTTGTTCATGCGGGGAATATGGTTTACCTTCTTTATCGTGTATTGGTTTAGCCGAATTCATGATTGCAGCTTTAATTTCTTCTGGCGTCCAATCCGGATGCGCTTGCTTCACGAGTGCTGCAAGTCCCGCAACATGCGGCGCCGCCATACTCGTTCCATTTAATCCTAAATAGCCGTTCGGAATTGTACTTTCAATAGAAACTCCCGGAGCGACAACATCCGGTTTCACTACCCAGTTATGAGTAACAGGACCTCTAGAACTAAACGAAGCAATTTGATCTTGTTCTTTTCGATAAATCGTTCGAAGATAATTTTTGGATTTCAGATCAAGTTTGTCTTTTAACCATTCTCCGTCCTCTTTGGAAATTGAAATGACCGGTATATCGATCTGTGTTTCCAGTGAACCCATAAATTCACCTGGTGTGTTGTTATAAATAATGACGCCAATTGCCCCAGCTTGTTGAGCAATTTTTGCTTTTTCACCAAATGGTATGACGCCTCTTTTTACTAGTACAAGTTTGTTTTTCACATCTTCCATTTCCTCGACTCGACCAAGGCCCACTTCTTTAATTTTGTAATCGCGCTTAAATGTCCAAGGCCTTGAACCGACCATCGGATGAAGAGCGATTTCTCTGTCATCACTTTCAAACGTTAAATAAGGCACTTTTAGTGGCGGAGTAGATGCTCCGACTGAGATTGCCTTGACAGAAGTGCCAGGAGAACCGACTGTCCACATGTTTGGACCACTATTACCGTTAGATGTCACACAAATAATTCCTTCATCAACAGCTTTATCAAGAGCAACACTCGTTGGCCAGTCTGGGCCGTTTACAGTATTACCCAATGATAAGTTAATTATATCTACACCATCTTCAACTGCTTTTTCAATGGCCTCAATGACTTGTTCTGTCGTTCCTTTTCCACCCGGACCTAAAGCACGATACGCATAGATCTCAGCTTCAGGAGCAACTCCCTTTATTTTTCCGTTCGCTGCAATAATTCCAGCGACATGTGTTCCATGGATCGTCGGAAGACCTTGTTCTTTTTGAGTTTCTAAAGGATCTCCGTCTTGGTCAATGACGTCATAGCCACCTTTGTAGTTTTTCTTCAGATCTGGATGAGCATAGTCAATCCCAGTATCAATAACTGCTATCTTAATACCTTTTCCCGTTAAACGTTGCCCCTTCTCATCCAACTTGCCACGGATATGATCACCGCCGATAAACGGAACACTTTCATCCAATGTGGCTGTATATTCTCTTAACGGATCCACTCGGGTGATCCCCGCAATCCCCTCTAGAGTGGCTAGATCACTTTTTTTCAGCTGTAGTGAAAAGCCTGAGTATAACGTCTTATACATTTTTCGTAATTGGGAATGAGGGATTTCACGTTCAATCTTTGAAAATATATCTTCGGGATCTCCATCAACCTCTACCATCACAACAGTATTGCCATCATCTTTACTTTTTTGGTGTGGAGGGCGTTCTGGAAAAGTTGCCGCAAAACTCGTTGATAAACAGCTTGCTGTAAAAATAACTGTAAGTAACATTATCCTAAGTTTTCTCATTCGTGTCTGCAATCCCTCCCTATCTAATTAGCATTTTTTAGAGTACCACAATATAACAAAAAACATGCGGGCATTGTCCGCATGTTTTTTGTTCAATGAAAAATGTCAGAATGTAGAATTAAGAATTGTTCAGAAAACGCTCCGAAGGGAGATCTTAGGGCATTCATAATTCATAATTCATAATTCATAATTCATAATTCTTAATTCATAATTCTTAATTCTTAATTCTTAATTTACATTTTAAAAGGTTCCGGTCTAGTACCTGTTCCAAAGTGGTGGAGAATTGCCTCAACAATACGTTTAGAAGCAAAGCCGTCACCATATGGATTTGAGGCTTTTGACATTTTTTTATAGGCTTCTTCATCTGTTAACAGTTGCTTTGCAAGGCCGTAAATTGTTTCCTCATCTGTACCAGCAAGCTTTAATGTTCCAGCTTCAATTCCTTCAGGTCGCTCAGTTGTGTCACGAAGAACAAGGACTGGAACACCTAGTGAAGGTGCTTCTTCTTGAACACCCCCTGAGTCCGTAAGAATGATGTGGGCTCTAGAAGCAAAGTTATGGAAATCTAAAACACCTAATGGTTCAATTAGCTGAATGCGCGGGTCGTTCCCGAGTACTTCATCAGCAATCTCGCGAACAACTGGATTTAAATGGACTGGGTAAACGACTTGTAAATCGTCATGCTCATTGACTAATCGCTTAATTGCCCGGAACATATTTCGCATTGGCTCGCCTAAATTTTCACGACGGTGAGCAGTTAATAATAACAGTCGGTCTGCACCAAGATTAGCTAACACTTCATGATGATACTCTTCAGAAACCGTTGTTTTTAACGCATCGATCGCAGTATTCCCTGTTATGTAGATGGCTTCTTCATGTTTATTCTCAGCGCGAAGGTTATCTGCTGATTTTGATGTCGGTGCAAAATGTAGGTCTGCTATTACACCCGTTAACTGACGATTCATCTCTTCAGGGTATGGTGAGTATTTATTCCACGTACGAAGTCCTGCTTCAACATGTCCTACTGCAATTTGATTATAATAAGCAGCCAAACTTGCTACAAACGTAGTTGATGTATCACCATGAACTAGAACCAAATCTGGTTTCACATCTTTCATGATCTGGTCTAACCCTTGCAGTACGTTTACCGTCACATCTACAAGCGTTTGTCTCGCCTTCATAATGTTTAAGTCATAGTCTGGTTTGACGTTAAAGATTGATAAAACTTGATCTAGCATTTCACGGTGTTGGCCTGTCACAGTCACAATCGATTCGATTTGTTCATATTTTTCAAGTTCCAATACTAAAGGACACATTTTGATAGCCTCAGGACGAGTACCAAAAATCGTCATAACTTTAATTTTCTGATCCATGCGTAAACCCCTTTTTACAATTATGAATGATCAATTGTCAATTTTGAATTAGTGAGGGCGAAGCTTCGTAGCCCTAACCCACACCAATTCATAATTCTTAATTCACAATTCATAATTGATTTTATTTCGTTCCAAACAAGCGGTCACCAGCATCTCCTAAGCCTGGTACAATATAGCCTTTTTCATTTAATTTTTCATCTAATGCTGCAAGATAAATATCCACATCAGGATGAGCGTTTTGAACAAACTCAACGCCTTCTGGTGCAGCGATTAAGCACATTAGTTTAATGTTTTTCGCACCACGTTTTTTTAGCGAGTTAATCGCTTCTACAGCTGAACCACCTGTTGCAAGCATTGGGTCAATGACGATAAACTCACGCTCTTCAACGTCTGTTGGAAGCTTAACATAGTATTCAACTGGTTGAAGCGTCTCAGGATCACGATAAAGACCAACATGTCCAACTTTTGCTGCTGGAATTAGCTTTAAAATACCGTCTACCATTCCTAAACCTGCACGTAAAATTGGAACTAGTCCAAGTTTTTTACCAGCAATCGTTTTCGATTTCGCAGGACCTACAGGCGTTTCCACAGTTACCTCTTTAAGTGGAAGATCTCGAGTAATCTCAAAAGCCATTAGTGCCGCAACTTCGTCAACTAGCTCACGAAACTCTTTGGTCCCAGTACTTTTATCTCGAATGTACGTTAATTTGTGCTGAATTAATGGGTGGTCAAATACAAATACTTTACTCATATGTTTATCCGCTCCTATACTTGAGGTTTATGTACTATATGTTAATATACCACGTAAACTCTTTTTTGTTCCTTGAAGATTTTACATAAAAAATCTGTCGACTTCAAGGATAAATATGGAGAATGTGGAAGATCACGTGGAGATATTGTGTCGAGTTCGGTTGAGCAGAGGTCTCGGACTCACTCATGCGGACTCAAATGACCTTATTTCACCTTTTTCTTCGCTTTTTGAAATTTCGCGGACTGAAAGGGCACTATTTGACCAAAAATCCCGCTTTTCCGCTGTTTATCTTGCAAATAGGGGCCCCTGTGACCGCGAAACTCTCATTTTGCCCTTTTTTTGCAAAATAACGTCCTCTCGGTCCGCTTCACTTCTTACAAAGGTCAGCCTAGACAGATGAACATGTTTTCTGTACCCACAACACCTAACCACACACAAAAAAAGCCCGAGGACCATACCCCGAGCTTCCCTTTTATCTCTTATAAATTCTCATACATTGGATATTTGTTCATTAGTGCTGCAACACGCTCTCTAGCTTCAGCAAGTTTTTCTTCGTTCTCGATATTCTTTAGAGTCGAAGCAATGATCTCACCGATTTCATCCATATCTTCAAGACCTAGTCCACGCGAAGTAACTGCAGCCGTACCAATACGGATACCACTTGTTACGAATGGACTTTGTGGATCAAATGGAATTGTGTTTTTATTCGTTGTAATGCCGATCTCATCAAGGGCATGCTCTGCAACTTTTCCAGTCATGTCAAGGCTACGTAGATCTAAAAGAACTAAGTGGTTATCTGTTCCGCCTGATACAAGGTTAATACCTTCCGCAACAAGTTTTTCACCTAGGCGCTTCGCATTATCTCTCACACGCTCAGCATACTGCTTGAATTCAGGTTGAAGTGCTTCACCAAATGCAACTGCTTTCGCTGCAATCACGTGCATTAGTGGACCACCTTGGATTCCTGGGAAAATTGATTTATCAATTTTCTTTGCCCACTCTTCTTTACATAAAATCATTCCGCCACGAGGTCCGCGTAATGTTTTATGCGTAGTTGTTGTCACGAAGTCCGCATATGGAACAGGATTTTCGTGTAATCCTGCAGCAACAAGTCCAGCAATGTGAGCCATGTCAACCATGAAATACGCGCCAACTTCATCAGCGATTTCACGGAACTTTTTGAAATCAATTGCTCTTGGGTATGCACTTGCACCCGCAACAATTAGCTTTGGTTTATGTAATCTAGCTTTTTCTGCCACATCTTTGTAATTAATGCGTTGTGTTTCTTCATCGACACCATACTCAACGAAATTGTACTGAACGCCACTGAAGTTTACTGGGCTTCCATGTGTAAGGTGACCACCATGAGATAAATTCATTCCTAGAACTGTATCCCCATGGTTTAAAATTGTAAAATAAACAGCCATATTTGCTTGAGCACCTGAATGTGGTTGAACGTTTACGTGTTCAGCACCAAAAATTTCTTTGGCACGATCTCTTGCAATATCTTCGACAACATCCACATGTTCACAACCGCCATAATAGCGCTTGCCAGGATAGCCTTCTGCATATTTATTAGTTAGGACTGAGCCTTGTGCTTCCATAACAGCTTCACTTACAAAGTTCTCTGATGCAATTAATTCAATTTTATCACGTTGTCTCGATAACTCATCTTGCATTGCTTCATAAAGTTTTGGATCCTGTTGCTTAAGCTTTTCCATTTTACAAAAACCCCTTCCAAGCATTAAATACTAAAACATGTTCACTATTTTATCACAATTAGGATATTGTGTAGATACTAATTTTTTAAAAGTTTTCTAGTTACAGTTTCCTTCTTCCGCTTGCAGTTCATACACTGCTCTCGCGCCACCAATTAACTTTGGTCTCGTGACAGCTAGTGTTAGATGAGCTTGACCGACCATTCTCACTTTACTTCTTACCGGAACGGCAACATGCTTTAAATGCATCCCAATTAACGTATCACCAATATCAATTCCCGCATCTGCCTTAATAAATTCTACAACGACAGGGTTTTTCATCTCGCTATACGCAAATGCTGCCATTGAGCCACCAGCTTTGGGAACAGGAATGACCGATACTGGTTCCAAGCCATAGACTTTACGAGTAGTGTCTTCAACCACTAGCGCTCGGTTCAAGTGCTCGCAGCATTGAAATGCTAGGTGGACGCCAGTCCTCTTCTGAAACTCTTGCACCCCCTGAAAAATAGCTTCCGCCACTTCCTTCGTTCCAGAGGTTCCAATGTGTTCACCAATCACTTCACTTGTACTTGTTCCAATTACCAAGATATGCTCGTCTGTTAATCGCTTTTTGCTATCTAAATCGACTAACGCTTGTGAAACTTGCTCGAATATCTCAGACATATTTCCACCTGCTTTCTTAAAAAATATCCACCAGGCACTAGTACCTGATGGAAATGTCCTGATTATTTATTTTCTAATAAAGTTATTTTTTCAACACGGCGGGCATGACGACCACCTTCGAACTCAGTCTCTAACCAGATTTTTGCAATTTCTCTTGCTAGCCCTGGTCCAATGACTCTTTCGCCCATTGATAAAATATTACTATCGTTATGCTCACGAGTTGCTTTCGCACTAAACGTGTCATGAACCAGTGCACAACGAACCCCTTTAATTTTATTAGCTGCAATACTCATTCCAATACCTGTTCCGCAAATTAATATTCCACGGTCCACTTCCCCATTGACTACTTTTTCGGCAACTGGTAATGCGTAATCAGGATAGTCAACTGAATCCTCACAATTACAACCAACATCCTCATATTGAATGTTCATTTCATCCATAAGACTTTTGATTTCTGCTTTAATATTTAATCCACCGTGATCTGAAGCGATTGCTACTTTCATTCGTAAATCCTCCAATATTAGGTTGTAAATTTGCCTATAGTTTTTTTCAATTTAGTGGCTTGCGTTGCCAGGACTTCCGCAGAAGCGGCAATTTCTTGCATAACCGCTGCTTGTTCTGAAGTTGCTGATGATACTTCCACTGTTCCAGCAGACGTTTCTTCAGCAATAGCGGCCACTTCTTGAGACTCCCTTGTTGTTATACGAATTGACTGAAGCTGACGATCAATAATCTCAGTTATATCTTGAACTGCTTTCGCTACTTCATTCACTGATTTTGTCATATCAGCAATTGCCTCGTTTGTACGCGTGCCTTTTTGTGCTTCTTTATTCGCGACTTCTACTTGCTTTGAAATCTGAGAAACTACATTTGATACTTCATTCTGAATATTTTTCACCAGTTGTGAAATTCCTTTAACAGCCTTTGAGCTTTCATCTGCAAGCTTACGAACCTCATCAGCTACAACAGCAAATCCTCGGCCTTGTTCTCCCGCTCTTGCCGCTTCAATTGAGGCATTCAACGCAAGTAGATTTGTTTGCTCAGCAATATCGCCAACAAGAGAAATAATCTCTCCTACCTTTTTCGCATGGCCCTCTAGACGACTTACCACAGTTAAGGAATTTTGATTATCTGACGCTAGTTGATTAATTCCAGCAACTAACGAGTGAATGACTTGTTTGCTCTCTTCTAATGTATCAACCATTTCAACTGATAGTTGTTTTGAGACATTGGCGCGATTTTGCACTTGATCTGCAAGTTCAGAGACATCCTCCATTGACTCAGCAGTGGCTTGTATCGCAGTTGCAGAACTTTCTGCACCTACTGCGATTTCGTCTACGGTACGTCCAATATTTTGTGCTTGCAATGATGCTGCTTGAGATGCAGATTTAATCTCGTTTACTTTCTCATTTGTTAATTCAAAGTTTGTGCCAATGTCAGATACCATTGAGCGCAGATTTTGTACCATGTCCTGATAGGCTAGTCCTAATGCACGGATCTCATCGTCCGATTTCGTCACTTCCACATCAACTCGGATGTCTCCGTTGGCTACCTTTCTTGAAGCCTCTTCTAACCTCGTTAACGGCTTTGTAATGAATCCAGCGGCAATAAAGCCAAGAATTGCACACCAAAAGACACCAAGAACTAGAGTAATAACAGTGAAAATATCTTCATTTACCCCTAATATACTACCAAGAACTTCACTTAGATAAAAAATAAAAAACGCACTAGTTGCATAGGTAACCGCCGCAACCGCAGATATACCTATCACCATCTTTTTTCTAAGACTAAACCTGTACTTCTTTTTTTCATTCATGGTACTTCCCCCTACATTCCCCTAATTAAAAATCTTTAAAGTCTTGAAAGCATATTATCAATTGCTTCTTCTATTTCCTTTGCCGTCCTTCGATAAATTGCAACAGAGCCTCCAAATGGATCTGAAATATCTAGCGATGGCATTAGCTGTTCTAAGCGCTCAATGGCTAGACGATCGTCTTTAATAATCGCTTGTAGACGTTTACTTATTTCGTCTAAACGTCTTTTTGAAGCATCACCTTGTAACGAATTTAATTGTTCTAGCTCTTCTTTATGCTGTTGGAGAAACTGCGCTTGCTTAAGTTGAAGCTCGGCATAATGATGTTGAAGAAGTTGTCTCTTTTCTACCACATCATTCTCATAAGCAAACTCTTTCAATGTATGTATTTTATCGACAAATAGAGGAAATTGTTTAACAAGTAGGGCCTTGTGACTTTCGGTTAACGTTAAGACAAGATCTGCCCACTCCATGACTTCTTTATCTACTAAACTTGACGAATGTACTAGAGAAATTCCTTTCTCGTGTAGAACCTCTAACGTACCTTCTGAAGCATTCATCCCTGGTAATGCACTTACACCTGCTGATTTCACTTCAAGATCTGGACGCTTTTGTTTTAATAAAGCTTGTGCAAGGGGACTTCTGCAAGTATTACCTGTACATACGAAGAGGATATTTCTCATGTCCTCACTTCCCTTCTACATTATTTATCATATTTTCAAGAAAATCGATAAGGATTTACTAAAAATTATAGTACGAAAAAATGTTAACAACAACGAAGTGCTGTTAACATTTATAAGTTTACCATAAAATATCGTTTTCACTATGGCTAAATTGGTAACAATAATTTAATTCCAAACGCTACTAAAATACTACCACCTAATATCTCTCCATAAACCCCTATGTATCCTTGAACCTTTTTTCCAATAATTAGCCCAAGCCAAGCTAAAACCATACTCATCATTCCAAAGCTTAATAGAGTAATTACGGTTTTCGCACCAATCATCCCAAGGCTTAAACCTACAGAAAAACTGTCAACACTAACACTTAACGCAAATAGTATTAGACCAATTCCTACTGGTTGCAGGGTTCTTCCTTCTTCATCATCCGAAAATAAAGCCGAGTATAACATTTGTAGCCCAAGGATAATTAACAATACCCCTCCAATTATGATAGCCACCAGACCAAAATACTGAGACAAAAACTTACCAATGACAATTCCTAAAAAAGGCATAATGACATGAAAAGCACCAATCGTCACACCAATTTTAAAAATATGTTTATAACGAAGTCCCAACATCCCCATCCCAATGGCCAAGGAGAATGCGTCCATACCTAAGGCAAATGCCATAATACTAATCGCAATTAGTTCATTCAACAAAAGGATCTCCCCCTAGTACATGCTACTCTACCCTATGCACGTCCAAGGGGAAATATTATAATTTTCAATGATGAATTAATAATTATGAATTATTTTCCTTATCTTCGAAGCAATAACCCAGAAAATCATTTCAATTCATAATTCACAATTGACAATTCATAATTGTTCTTTAATAACGTCTCCACCTGCAGCTTTGGTTAAGCGATTCATAATGGCTTTTCCGACAGCTTCCTCTGAAAATGTTTCACTATAAATAACATCGAGATCGTATTCATCAAATTTTCTTAGCACTTCATACAAGTGCTGAGCAACTGTTGCTAAATCGGTTGCCGTTCCAGAAGGTAAGACAACGTCAGCTTGATAGTTGGGAACACCTTCTATTGTTGTAAGCACACCTACTTTTTTACCTGCCGCTTTTGCGTTTTCCACCTGTTCTTGTAAAAAAGCTGCAGTTCCATCAACTAAAAATAATTTTGCCTGCGGGGCATAATGCTTATATTTGACTCCAGGAGATTTAGGAGCTTGTCCATCATCTTCTAGAGCTGGATCTACAACCACATTGCCGATCACTTTCTCAAGCTGTTCACGAGTAACTCCACCTGGTCGTAAAATCATCGGTACCTCTGTCGTGCAATCAAGCACGGTTGACTCTAGCCCTACGCCCGTCGGACCACCATCAACAATACCAGCAATTTTCCCATTTAAATCACTAAGCACATGAGCAGCCAATGTTGGACTAGGCTTTCCTGAAACATTCGCACTCGGAGCAGCTATCGGTAAGTCCGCCTCACTTATGATCGCTAAGGCAACTGGGTGATCAGGCATCCGAACAGCAACAGTGGATAACCCAGCTGTTACATTTTCTGCAATTCCCTCTCCCTTGTTAAGTACTAATGTTAATGGCCCTGGCCAAAATGCATCAATCAGTATTTTGGCGTGAAGCGGAATTTCGTCTACAAGTCTTTCTAATTGAACTACGCTCGCAATGTGGACAATTAACGGATTGTCGCTTGGTCTTCCTTTTGCTTGGAAGATTTTCGCGACCGCTTCCTCTGAATAAGCATTTGCCCCCAGACCATATACCGTTTCAGTCGGAAAGGCAACGACCTCATTTTCTCTTATCCACATTGCCGCTTCTTCAATTTGCGGAACAATTTCACGCTCTTTATCCACAATCCAGTTTTTCGTTTCAATGAAACCCATGTTAAAAACTCCTTAGACCTTAATTATATTTTCTATCTTACCTTATTATTTTGCTTTGATAAACTTGTCCACAACAATTCTTCCGTTTTACACGAAAAAAAAGTTATCCACTAACTGTGGATAACCTGTTGATAACCTTTTCATCTTCAGTTTATTCACTCCAAGACAGTTTGTCCACAGTTGCTGTTTACAAATTAAATCTCGTCTGTGGATAATTCCATGACCTTCGTAACTCCTTCTACATACTGAGCAAAGTGCTCGGTATCCTTTAAATGGCCGGGAACATCCTGCTCTTCTAGAATTCGAAAGCCTATGTATTCGAAAAACGGCAAGGATGAATTCGTTAGTAAATATAATTTTTCATAGCCTTTTTGTTTGCCATAAGATACTGCTAATTCAATGAAGTCTAGGCCAACTTTTGCATTCCAACTTTCAGAAGCCATTACTAATGATCGAAGTAAGCCATCTTTTCCAATTGGCTCAATCCCTACAGTGCCAATGACTTTTTTGTCTGGGTCCTCTACAACAAGAAAATTATCAATGTTTTGTTCAATACCTCGTTCGGATAGATTAGCTTTTGCTAATAAGTGCTGGATCGGTAACAAATCTTTTTCTGTAGCAATTCTTATTACGATTCCCATTGTTTCTCCTCCTACAAAATGGCTTGTACTATACCATCCTATGACGGAAAAAGAGAGAGTATTACTACTTTTAGATAAAAAGTGATTTTACTTTTTGAAAGATTTCTACCACGAAAAAGCGAACTTCAACTTCTCCTGACTCTTCAGATTGTGCATCACCCTCGTTAGCTACAGCATCTCCGTTAGCGAAATCGATAAAGCATAATGGTGGGAACAGAACACACCACCAGTTTTCACCTTTCCCTTCACCAATTGTAATTAACACCGCTTCATACATTCCTGCTGGATACAAAACATTTCCATAAAGCTTTGTCGGAAATTGCACATCATTAAACTCAACTGTAAAACTATCTTTTATTCCAAGTCTAGCAAGCTCGTGTTCAACAATGTCTTCGATTTTGTCTAGTTGAGACTCAATGACATCTCTAGCATTTTCAATCGTTTCTAGCTCAGTCACCCATTTTGTAATTTCTGCATTTACTTGATCACGAATTTCACGTTTTAACCATTGATCTCTCGGTGAGTCGCTATTTGCTAAAATACGTAAGCGGATTGCATCCTCAGGTATCGTCACCAAATTCGATGCAGCCACCGACATACTTCTTTGAGCCTCCCAGCTCATTATTAAAACTAGTAAACTAGTAATTATGTAAATAATAACCTTTTGATTTTTTTTCATTTTAAATCCCCCCAACCTTTTTGTAGTACTAGGTTGGACAAGATTACTAGATTATAAACCCTTTTTTTTTAAAAAAATTTTGAATTGACAATTTTGAATTAGGTGAAAGTAAAGCTTCGGAGCTTTGCTTTCACCAATTCATAATTCATAATTCATAATTCATAATTCATAATTCATAATTCATAATTCATAATTCACAATTCATAATTGACAATTATCACAGCGTCCCAAAAACCATCCGGTCTTTTCCATTGATATCAAAGACAATTTCCGTTTCGGCATGTGGGTATTGTGCTTTAATTAGCGCTTCCACCTGTTTACTCTGACCCGCACCAACTTCAAAGGCGATAATCCCATTTTTGTTTAAGACCGTAGGAATTTGAGCAACTAATTTTTCATAAAGCTCATAGCCGGTCACACCGCCAACTAACGCAAGCGTCGGTTCAAAATCACGGACATTTACGGCAAGCTCTCGAAAATCAGCTTCTGAAATATAGGGTGGGTTTGAGACAACAACATCTACCTTTGCGCCAGAATCGATCAACGGCTGAAGGAGATCGCCTTCTAAAAATTGAACCGATGCGTCTAATTTTTTCGCGTTCAGCTTTGCGACTTCAATCGCTTCAGGTGAGATATCAACCGTCGTAATTTTTAGATTAGGATTTTCTAATGCTAATGAAATTGAAATAGCCCCACTGCCAGTCCCAACGTCCACAACCTTAATTGGTGATTGGTTAGGAAAGACTCTATTAATGCGCTGTAAAAGCCCCATTACGAGCTCCTCAGTTTCGGGTCGAGGAATGAGGACGTGCTCGTTCACGGTAAATTGCCTTCCATAGAAGTCCTCAACACCTGTAATGTGTTGGACAGGGGTTCCTGCTACAACCTTCTCTAACGCTGCTCTCAACGAGTTTTCAACGTCTAAAGGAAGCTCGTCTTGAAAAATTTGAAACAACTTAGTACGATCCACCTGCAAGTAATGCTTAAGTAAAATCTCAGCGATTGGTTCTTCTAGCCCGTGTTCTGTTAAAAAAGAAGAAGCCCAGCGTAGGGCTTCATAAATTTTCATTGGTTGCTTACTCATTAATCATCAGCCTGCTGCATTAAGCTCGCTTGCTCTTCAACCACTAGCGCATCAATAATTTCATCAAGTTTGCCTTGTAAAATCTGATCTAACTTCTGAAGAGTTAAACCAATGCGGTGGTCAGTTACACGGCTTTGCGGGAAGTTATACGTACGGATACGCTCTGAACGGTCTCCTGTACCTACTGCTGATTTTCTTACCTCATCATATTCTGCTTGTTGCTCTTGTTGCATTTTATCAAAAATACGCGCTCTTAAAACCTTCATCGCTTTATCTTTGTTTTTATGCTGAGATTTCTCATCCTGACACGTTACTACCGTGTTGGTTGGAATATGCACTACACGTACAGCCGATGCTGTCGTGTTAACACTCTGTCCACCAGCTCCACTCGAGCAGAATGTATCAACACGAATATCTTTTTCGTGAATTTCAATTTCAACGTCTTCAGCTTCTGGTAAAACTGCAACCGTTGCTGTTGATGTATGAATACGTCCACCAGACTCAGTTGTTGGTACACGTTGTACACGGTGAGCTCCGTTTTCATACTTTAATTTTGAATACGCACCAGTACCGTTGATCATAAAGATAATCTCTTTATATCCACCGATCTCAGTGTAGTTAGCTTCAATAACTTCCGTTTTCCAGCCACGAGCTTCCGCAAAACGGCTGTACATTTTATACAAGTCACCGGCAAAAAGGGCTGCTTCGTCTCCACCAGCCGCACCACGGATCTCAACGATAACGTTTTTGTCATCGTTCGGGTCTTTAGGAAGCAATAAGATTTTCAAGCGGTTTTCAAGCTCTTCTTTTTGATCTTCTAACTCGCTAATTTCCATCTTAACCATTTCGTACATTTCATCATCAAGTTTTTCTTCAAACATTGATTTTGCATCTTTATATTGTGTCATAACTTCTTTGTATTCTTTATAAGCCTGTACTGTATCTGTTAAGTTCGATTGTTCTTTTGAATATTCACGAAGTTTTGTTGAATCATTTATAACGTCTGGATCACTTAAAAGTTCATTTAACCTTTCGTAGCGATCTTCTAATGACTGTAATCGATCAAACACGCTCATTCACCTCTTTTTATGGCATAACATTATAATTATAGTATATGAGAAGCCTACAGTCAAAGGTTCTATGTAGAAAGTCAAAGAAAATGGCGAAAGTGAACCCGAGGCGAGTTCACTTAAGGATTTATCGTTACATGGATGTCATAACGCTGCATTGCTTGCGATAAAACTCTTTGGATATCTTTCTGTTGCTGTTCTCGTTCCTGCGTGTCCTGTACATCCGTTCTCGCATTTACCCAAATATCTTTACCAATGATGAAAATTCCACCTGGTTGTAAACCTTCTTGAAGTAGAATTGTTCGAACCTTATCCTGATCATCACCTAAATCAGTACGGTGGCGATCCAATGTTCGAAAGCTCGGGCTTTGGTTGATCATCCCATCATACCGATATTCATCTACATCATCTCTAATAACACCATAGTTTATCGGACCAGGCCCTAATAAACCATAAGCAACTTGGTTGCCATCCACTGTGTTTTCCATACCTGCTTCAGGGGAATTTGTCGGCGAACATCCACAAGTCATAAGTATGACTGTGATAAGAAGTAGCGCTTTTTTCATGAAAACACCTCCTGATGATAGCTTACCCAGAAAGGACAAAATAATTTCACCTATTTGTCACTGTGACAACCCGAAGTTTGTCGAAAAAAAACCAACCTCTAACTGAGATTGGTTTGTTCTTCCTTTATAGGTAATAATTCTGGTTTGCCAGGTACCTCATGGCAATGTCTACATCTTGGCTCATAGGACTCTGATGCTCCTACTAAGATGATTGGGTCATCATAATTAGCAGGGCTTCCGTTAATTAGACGTTGCGTTCTGCTAGCTGGAGATCCACATGCCAAGCAAATTGCTTGAAATTTTGTAACCGTCTCAGCTAAGGCCATTAGTGTAGGCACTGGACCGAAAGGCTCACCACGGAAATCTTGATCTAAGCCGGCAACAACGACACGAATTCCTTGATCTGCAAGTGACTGAACAACAGGAATAATTGCTTCGTCAAAAAACTGTACTTCATCAATTGCCACTACTTGTGTATCAAATTCCACTAATTCTAAAATTTCTACTGATGTTTTCACAGGCTTTGCCAATACTTTTGTCCCATTGTGGGAAACAACTTCTTCACTAGAATAGCGATTATCAAGCGCTGGTTTAAACACCTGTACTTTTTGTTTTCCGAAGCTTGCTCTCCGAACTCGACGAATTAATTCCTCTGATTTTCCAGAGAACATGCTTCCGCAAACAACTTCTAACCAGCCTTCTTTTCTCGTTAAATGCATATTTGTCTCTCCCATCACTGCTCTGTTCAAGTATTCTCTCCGAAAATTCCTCACAATAATATATAATACAACTTTTCCTGACAATTTTCATGATCAAAATGAAAATTCTTTAAGTAAATTTATGTAAATGAGCAGGGCCCGATTAGCCTTGGTAACAATCTTAGCAACAAAAAAAACAGGCAAGAAAATTGCACTTGCCTGTCTTCTTTATTTTTGGGATTACTTAAGGTTGTATTTTTTCTTGAAGCGATCCACACGTCCACCAGCGTCAGCAAACTTCTGACGACCTGTGTAGAATGGATGAGAGTCAGAACTGATCTCTACGTTTAATAGAGGATAAGTTTTGCCATCTTCCCACTCAACAGTCTCAGCAGAGTACTTTGTTGAGCCACTTAAGAACATAAAACCTGTACTTGTATCCTTAAACACAACTTTTTGATATTTAGGATGGATTTCCGGTTTCATTCTTTTCATCTCCTTTTTGCCCTGAGTCTCTTCGAAACAGAGTTTATAAAGGTATTATTTTGTGTAATACCTTTTTCACACATGACGAAATTATATCAACTTAAAAGTAGTTTTGCAACTGTAATTTTGTGGGTTGTCCACTCAAACTACGAACGAACTTTTCTACCTGCTTTATCCTCTTCAATCGAAGCGAAGAATTCTTCATTTGTCTTCGTTGTTTTAATCTTTTTGATAAAGTGGTCAACGTATTCCGATGAGTCTTTCATTGTTTTACGAATAGCCCATAATGTTTCAAGCTGCTCTTTTGGTAAAAGTAGCTCTTCACGTCTTGTACCAGAACGTAAAATATCGATAGCAGGGAAGATACGTCTTTCTGCAAGCTTACGGTCAAGGTGAAGTTCCATATTACCAGTACCTTTGAATTCCTCGTAAATTACCTCATCCATCCGTGAGCCGGTTTCTACTAAGGCAGTAGCTAAAATTGTTAAGCTACCTCCTTCTTCGATGTTTCTCGCCGCACCAAAAAAGCGTTTCGGACGATGGAAGGCAGCCGGATCAATACCACCAGAAAGAGTACGACCACTTGGTGGGACAACTAGGTTATATGCACGTGCAAGACGCGTAATACTATCCATCAAAATAATAACGTCTTTCTTTGACTCAACTAAACGCATCGCTCTCTCAAGAACAAGCTCAGCAACCTTAATATGATTTTCTGGAACTTCATCAAACGTAGAACTAACTACTTCAGCATTTACAGAACGTTCGATATCAGTTACTTCCTCAGGACGCTCATCAATTAGAAGAACAATTAATACTGCATCAGGATGGTTCACACTGATACTATTAGCAACCTCTTTTAACAGCAACGTTTTACCCGCTTTTGGAGGAGCGACAATAAGACCACGCTGACCAAACCCTACAGGAGAAATCATATCAATAATTCTTGAAGACACTTTTTCAGGTGAGGCTTCTAATTTGATTTTTGTTTCTGGATATAACGGGGTTAACGCTGGAAAATGCGGACGACTTTTCGCCGTATCAGGATCATCACCGTTTACCGCTTCTACATGAAGTAATCCGTAAAAACGTTCATTTTCTTTTGGCTTTCTAACCTTACCAGATACTCTATCGCCATTTCTTAACTCAAACCTACGGATCTGCGAAGCAGAAATATAGATATCCTCTGAGCTTGGCAAGTAATTAATCGGTCTTAAAAACCCAAAACCTTCAGATGAAACGATATCTAAAGTACCTTCCATAAACATTAAGCCATCTTCTTCAGCTTGTCCTTTTAAAATTGCAAATACTAACTCTTTCTTTGTTAACTTACTGTAAGACGTTACTTTATACTGTTTTGCTAATTCGTATAATTCGCGTAGCTTCATATTTTCTAATTCGGCTAAATTTACACCCATGTTTGACACCACTTCTTTTTAATAGATTTTTTTTATGAAAAAGCATACAAAAATACCTCTCTTGTTTAAAAGAGATTCATTTGATTTGGAATTAAGTATTGAAAGGATATAAGTGAAGTTGATGAGGTTCGTATTTTCCTAATGAAGAGTGAGACCTTGTTATGTACTGTCCTAATTCAAAAACTAGCAGAAGAGTTTTGCTCGTACGTTTCTAGTAACAGTAATAATAAATACTATTTTAACCATAATTACTATTCTTATTCAAGAAAATAGTTTTGACAACTTTTGCAAATTCAATATCTATGACTAAATTATACAACATGAGTGAGGAAAATAAAAGAACATTTGTTCTTACCTCGAGGAATATTTAGAGTTTAGAGTAGTCCTCTAAACTCTTTTGTAAGAACTATTATCTGATCACTAAATCTGGTTTTTTCTTAAGACTATGTTTTCCATCAACGAAACGTACTGTTCCTGATTTCGCGCGCATAACAACAGATTGGGTAAAGCCAACGTCACCTTTGTAACGAACACCTTTTAAAAGTTCCCCATCGGTCACACCAGTGGCGGCAAAAATACAATCATCACCTTTGACTAGGTCATCCATCATTAAAATGCGGTTAACATCTTCAATGCCCATCTTTTTACAACGCGCAATTTCTTCCTCATCCTGTGGCAGTAGTCGACCTTGAAGCTCTCCACCTAAACACTTAAGTGCCACAGCTGCTAGTACACCCTCAGGAGCTCCACCCGAACCTAGTAAAATATCAACTCCTGTATCTTCAAAAGCAGTATTAATAGCTGCTGCAACATCCCCGTCTTGCATTAATTTAATCCTAGCACCAGTATCACGAATTTCTTGAATTAAGCTTTCATGACGTTCACGTTTTAAAATTGCAACTACTAGATCTTCTATATTCTTCTTTTTCGCAGCGGCTACTGCTTGCAAGTTTTCTAGAACAGTATAGTCAAGACTAACCTTACCAACAGATTCAGGGCCTACTGCAATTTTATCCATATACATATCAGGAGCATGAAGTAGGTTGCCATTATCAGCTACCGCTAAAACGGCAAGAGCATTCCATTCCCCACAGGCAACAATGTTTGTTCCTTCAAGTGGATCAACTGCTACATCAAGACGAGAGCCATACCCATTTCCAACTTTTTCACCTATGTATAGCATCGGGGCTTCATCCATTTCGCCCTCCCCAATCACAACGGTCCCTTTCATTGGGATCGTATCAAACACGTCTCTCATTGCTTGAGTTGCTGCATCATCCGCTGCATCCTTATTTCCCCTACCCATCCAACGCGCACTTGCTAAAGCTGCTGCCTCTGTAACACGAACAAGCTCCATCGATAAACTTCTTTCCATGTTTCTCTCCCCCAATTCGAATAATTCTGAATACGTATAGTAAATTATGAATTGATTCCTTGAGCTTCGAAGCTCTTCAAAACCAATTCATAATTCATAATTGACAATTCACACTTGCCCTTTAAGCGTTTTCCACTTCTTTTAATTCGTCAGCAGTTAGTTTTTCACGCCAAATTTTTGCACCAAGGCCTTTGAGTTTTTCTTCTAGGTGCTCATAACCACGATCAATGTGTTCGACGCCTGAGATCTCAGTAACTCCTTGAGCCATAAGTCCAGCTACAACAAGCGCTGCACCTGCACGAAGATCGCTCGCTCGAACCTTTGATCCTTGCAGTTGATTTCCATCACCATTAATAATGGCAGAGCGCCCCTCAACTTTTACATTAGCACCCATTCGTCTAAGTTCATCGATATGTTTAAATCTTGCGTTATAAATCGTATCCGTAACAATGCTGGTTCCACTAGCTTTTGTTAAAAGGGAAGTGAAAGGCTGTTGCAAATCGGTTGGGAAGCCTGGATATACCAATGTTTTAATATCAACACCTTTTAAGTTGCCGGTTTGATAAATATAGACTTGATCATCATTTGTCTCGATATGAACGCCCATTTCACGAAGCTTAGCGATCAATGACTCTAAATGATCCGGAATTACGTTGTCAATCATCATCTGTTGCCCCATAGCAGCAGCAATAATCATATAAGTCCCTGCTTCAATTCGATCAGGAATAATTGAATGTCGACATCCATGAAGCGAGTCAACACCATCAATTCGAATAACGTTCGTTCCAGCCCCTTTAATTTGCGCACCCATACTAGTTAACAGCGTAGCTACATCAATAATTTCTGGTTCCTTCGCTGCGTTTTCAATAACTGTACGTCCTTTAGCTCTTACCGCGGCTAACATAATATTGATAGTTGCGCCTACACTTACAACGTCTAGATAAATTTTTGCCCCACGTAACTCATCGGCACGTAGATAAATCGCACCTTGTTCATTCGTTACTCGAGCTCCAAGTGCTTCAAACCCTTTAATATGTTGGTCGATTGGTCTCGGTCCTAAATTACAACCACCAGGTAAACCAATTACTGCCTTCTTGAATTTCCCAAGCATCGCACCCATTAAATAATAAGATGCTCGCAGCTTTTTTACTCGGCCATTAGGTAGTGGCATCGCAAACATATTTTCAGGATAGATTGTCAAGGAGTCGCCCGTTAATCTTGTTGTACCACCAATTTCTTCAAGTAGTTCACTTAGTAACTGTACATCAGAGATTTGTGGTAAATTATCAATTGTTACCTCTGAA
This sequence comes from Anaerobacillus alkaliphilus, assembly GCF_004116265.1. NCBI lineage: Bacteria > Bacillati > Bacillota > Bacilli > Caryophanales > Bacillaceae > Anaerobacillus > Anaerobacillus alkaliphilus. Next base: position 28,955 of record NZ_QOUX01000021.1, read on the forward strand.
TCAGCTAAAATAGCAGCAGGGATAAGCGCAACTGCACTGTTTTTTGCTCCACTAATATTTACTCTACCTTCTAGAGGATAACCGCCCTCAATTAATAACTTTTCCATAACAGCTTCCCTTCTTTTTTGATCTAAAAAATCTGGTCATATGGCCTTCTAGATGTTTTTACCATTATAACCATCTCACTCGCAATTTAAATTATGAATTTTGAATTTTGAATTGGATTTTTGAAGCCTGTTTTCTTACTAATTCACAATTCATAATTCACAATTTGATTTTATAAGAGGAAGCATCTGTTTGAAACAATGCTTCCTACTTATTATACCATTATTTCTGTTTATTCCAATCTTCCAAGAATTTCTCAATGCCTTGGTCTGTTAATGGATGTTTGACGAGTTGGCTAATAACCTTATATGGAATCGTTGCAATGTGAGCGCCTTTCATTGCTGCATCATGAACATGCATCGGATGGCGAATAGATGCTGCAATAATTTCTGTTTCAATGTTATGAATGAAAAACATTTCAGATATTTGTGAAACCAAATCTAGTCCATTATGACCGATATCATCAAGTCGTCCTAAAAATGGCGATACGTATGTAGCACCCGCTCGAGCGGCTAATAACGCTTGGACAGCTGAGAAAACAAGCGTAACATTTGTTTTAATTCCTTGATCAGCAAATGCTCGAACAGCTTTTAATCCTTCTGTTGTCATCGGCACTTTCACGGTAATGTTTGGGGCGATTGCCGCTAATTCTTTTCCTTCTCTAAGCATTCCTTCGTAATCAAGAGCAATAACCTCAGCACTAACTGAGCCAGATACGACCTCTGTAATTTCTCTTAAGCGCGTATGAAAATCTACTCCTTCTTTTGCTACTAAAGATGGGTTTGTTGTTACACCCGCTAGTACACCTAGAGCATTCGCTTCACGAATTTCTTCTAAATTTGCTGTATCAATGAAAAACTTCATATCCTTCACCCCTGATTTGTATTTTCACACTGAATAACTATATTCGCTGATAGTAGTCTTAATTCCTTTTGAGAAACTTGTCGATTCCTTCCTAATGGGAAATTAGTTCAAGGGGCTTTTTTAGAGGACTCAGAAGACCCTATTTCAAGAAAAAACCTTCTTTTTTAGATTTGGCGGACTCAGGAACCCTTATTAGACCGATATGGCAGCAAAACACCCTTAAACATTGAAAATAGCGTCCTCACAGTCCGTAAAATTTCAAAAACGGCTATTTTAGCTAAAATAAGGTCCTCTGAGACCGCTTGACTAGAAGGCAACCTTTTCTGAACGCAAAAAAAGTTGATCTCCTAACGGAGACCAACTTTTGACGACAATATTAAGCTTTATTTGAAGAACCAAACTCACGCATTTTGCCGATAACTGTTTGCTTGATTACTTCACGAGCTGGGCCTAAGTATTTACGAGGATCGTAAACTTCAGCGTCAGCAGCAAGAACTTCACGAACAGCTTTTGCAGAAGCGATTTGGTTTTCTGTATTTACGTTAATTTTTGCTGTACCGAAAGAAATTGCTTTCGTGATATCAGCTGTAGGAATTCCAGTACCACCATGTAACACTAGAGGTACACCAGTTAGGTTTAGGATTTCTTCCATCTCTTTGAAACCTAAGTTAGGCTCACCTTTGTATGGTCCATGAACAGAACCTAATGCAGGAGCTAAGCAGTCAATTCCTGTACGCTTAACTAACTCTTCACACTCTTTTGGATCAGCATAGATTACGCCATCAGCGATTACGTCATCTTCCTGACCTCCAACAGTTCCTAATTCCGCTTCTACAGATACACCGTGGAAGTGAGCAAGCTCAACTACTTTTGAAGTAATTTCAATATTTTCCTCAAAAGAATGGTGAGAAGCATCGATCATAACAGATGTAAATCCAGCATGAATTGCCTCCGCACATTTTTGGAAGCTTGAACCATGGTCTAAATGAATTGCAACAGGTACAGTTGTTTTGTACTCTTCCATAAGCGCTTCTACTAATTTTACAATTGTTTTAAAGCCACCCATGTAACGTGCAGCACCTTCTGAAACCCCTAGGATTACTGGTGAGTTTTCTTCTTGAGCCGCTTGAAGAATTGCTTGAGTGAATTCAAGGTTGTTAAGGTTAAACTGACCTACAGCGTACCCTTCATTTTTTGCTTTTAATAACATTTCCTTCATTGACACTAAAGGCATTGGTGATATCCTCCTTTTGATTAAACCACTTGTGTTTAGGTAGTCCTGAATAAGATCAATAAAAAACATTACTTTTAAATTTTAACCCATTGTACATAGAAATTATGTATAGATGATGCTTTTTAAAAAACCTACTCAAGTTGTACAGACCTATTATAGCATACTGAGTAAAAAAATCACGGAAATATCTTGACAAAACGATTAACGTTATGTAAGCGTTTCCTTATACTCCGATTTGCTCTTTAATAACTGCACGTACCTCATCAATATCCAAAGGTTTCGCAAAATGGGTAATTGCCCCTAACTTCATCGCTTCATTAATCATGTCTAGCTCACCATAAGCTGTCATCATTATTACTTGGATACCTGAGTTATAATCCTTTAGCCTTCGAAGGATTTCTAATCCGTCCATTCCTGGAATTTTCATATCTAGAATAACTAAATCAGGTAAGTTCTCTTCGACTATACTTAGTGCCTGAACACCACTTGCAGCTTGGTATGTATCGTAACCATCTTTTTGAAAGATTTCATTTAATAAAACGCGAATACCAAATTGGTCATCGACAATTAAGATTTTCTTTTTCAAATTCTTCACCCATTCCTTGTATTTTCATCCTTACATTATTCTGTGTTTCTTTAAGTTTTTCCTTCTATTTGTAAAAATTTCTTTTAATATCCACTTAAATGAATTTAGTATCGCCATTACGATAATAGTTGTAGTTACGCTAAAACATTCACAACTACATTTAGTTTAATATGGCTCCATTAAGGTATTATGAAATTCATCCACTTAAAATTAGGCTGTTATCGCAAAGTTTTATTGGCTGATATCTTCATCTAGGGTATTTTTCCGATTATTTCAGGGTAAAAAAGCCACAATGTTTACGAAAAAGAGCCTAAAATTAAGAAAAAAACGTAACCCAAGGGGCTACGCTTTATTTAATGACGCTCTGATAAACTCTCTAAATAATGGCTGTGGTCTAGTTGGACGTGAAACAAATTCTGGATGGAATTGAGATGCAACGAAATATGGGTGATCTTCAATTTCAATAATTTCCACTAAGCGGCCATCTGGGCTTGTCCCAGAGAAAATAAAGCCTGCTTTTTCCATTTGCTCACGGTATTCGTTATTGAACTCGTAACGATGGCGATGGCGCTCATAAACCACTTGTTCTTTGTAAGCTTCAAAAGCCACTGAGCCTTCAATTAATTTACAAGGGTATAGACCTAAACGTAATGTACCGCCTAAATCTTCAATATCTTTTTGCTCAGGTAAAAGGTCAATTACTGGATAGTTTGTAGCAGGGTTAAGTTCAGCAGAATTAGCTCCTTCTAAACCTAAGACGTTTCTTGCATACTCGATCGATGCTAATTGCATCCCTAAGCAAATTCCTAAGAAAGGCACTTTATTTATACGCGCATATTTAATTGCAGAGATCTTACCTTCAATTCCACGGTCACCGAAACCACCAGGAACTAGTACACCGTCAACGTCTTGTAATAAATCAGTTACATTTTCCTCTGTTACATCTTCAGCATTAATCCACTTGATTTCGATATCAGCATCAAATGCATAACCAGCATGTCTTAATGATTCTGCAACAGAAAGATAAGCATCTTGAAGGGCAACGTATTTTCCTACTAAAGCAATTTTTACTTTGCCAGAAAGATTTTTTACCTTTTCAACAAGTGCAACCCACTCCGTCATGTCAGGCTCTTGGCAATTCAATTTTAAGTATTCACAAACAAATTGGTCAAGCTTTTGTCGTTGAAGATCAAGCGGAACCTCATATAATGTGTCAGCATCGCGAGCTTCAATAACCGCATTTTTATCAATATCACAAAACAGAGCAATCTTATCTTTCATATCATCTGGAACTGGACGTTCTGTACGAACAACAATCACATTTGGTTGAATACCTAAGCTACGAAGCTCTTTTACACTGTGTTGTGTAGGCTTTGACTTCATTTCACCAGCAGCGGCTAAGTAAGGGATTAACGTACAGTGAATGTACATCACGTTATTCACGCCTACATCACTCTTGATTTGACGAATTGCCTCTAAAAATGGCAGAGATTCGATGTCCCCAACAGTACCACCAATTTCAGTAATAACGATATCTGCACCTGTTTCTCTTCCTGCACGGAAAACACGTTCTTTAATCTCGTTCGTAATATGAGGAATAACCTGCACCGTTCCACCAAGATAATCTCCACGACGTTCCTTCTTCAGAACTGTTGAATAGATTTTTCCTGTCGTCACATTACTATTCTTACTTAAGTTAATATCGATGAAACGCTCATAGTGACCAAGGTCTAAGTCAGTTTCCGCGCCATCATCTGTTACGAATACTTCCCCGTGTTGATATGGACTCATTGTTCCAGGGTCAACATTAATGTATGGGTCAAACTTTTGAATAAAAACTTTTAAGCCTCGGTTTTTTAATAATCGTCCTAAAGATGCAGCTGTAATACCCTTACCTAGTGAAGATACAACCCCACCAGTTACAAAAATATACTTCGTCGCCATTTCGTTCCCTCTCTTTTGTGTTAGTTTAGAGTGTAGATTGTAAAGATTAGAGTTGGGGTAAAAGAAGTCTTAAAAAATAATAGATAAGTGCCTTCATACTCTTACCGTTTCCTGAATTCTACCTCGAAAAAATTAGTTTCCATCTTTATACTTTCCAAACTTGAATTTCATAATGCTGATGAAATTCATCTAAAAATAAAAAAACAAAAGCCACTGCCCCAATTTTAGGGGGCGACTTTTGTTTTACATTTACGTATTATGGAAAAGTTGACCTTCAACTTTCCTAATATAATTGTTTATTCAATTTGCTTATAAGAAAAGCCCAAAAAGAATTCTATCCTAGACAAGCACTATTGTCAACTATGTTTTTTAGAGAAGATCGTCTTCGTCCTCTGCCTCTAAATCTTCATCAAGGTCATCCTCTGAATCATCAGCATCGACATCTTCTTCTTCGTCAAGATCTAGATCAAAATCTTCTTCTTCGTTCTCTTCGCTTACAAGATCGTCTAGTTCATCTTCTAAATCTTCATACTCATCATCTAAATCTCCATCTAAGTCATCGAAGTCTTCATCTAATTCGATTTCTAGATCCTCATCATCTTCAGCTTTCTTCTTTTTACGACGAACAGTTTGAGTAACTTCTTCGTCTGCCTGCTCATAAGGATACCAAGTTCTTAGGCCCCAACGATTTTCACCTAGGGCAATAAAACGGCCATCAATATTTAGATCTGCATAAAGATAAGAAATTCTTTCCGATACATATTCCTCAGACAGTCCTTTGATTTCAGCAACTCGTTTAACTAAATCACCAAATGCAAAAGGTTGCTTCTCGTTTCTCATTAACTCATAAGCAATTTCCACCATGGACATTTCTGATATTTCTTCTGGCGTATACTCATTTAGCGTCAAAGCTAACACATCCTTTCAATGAACATTGATCATTATTTATGTAGAAAATAACCTGAACTTCCGTACAAAACCGAAAATCCTAGTACTTCTAAAAAACACACCTACCTAAACGTATGTATTCCCACTATTTTAAATAGATATAAGGAAAATCATACCTTTCATTATAAACATAAATGAAAACATTATGCTAGTCCAGTGGAAAATCTTTTTTTAAATGTAGAATGTAGAATGTAGAGTGTAGAATGATGTGAGTAACTCATGGTAGATTAAAACATCTTTGAATAGCAATCACCATTCTACATTTTGCATTTTACATTCTACATTCAAAAAGATATAGAGCTGAGAACAAACTATTTGCTCCCAACTCCATACGACACTACATATTCCTTCTATACTGCCCGCCTACTTGATAAAGGGCGTTTGTGATTTGGCCAAGTGAGGCTACTTTTACTGTTTCCATTAGTTCAGCGAAGACGTTGCCGTTTGACATCGCTGTTTGTTGCAGCTGCTTAAGTGCTTTTTCTGTTGTACCTTGATGACGCTCTTGGAAGGCACGCAGATTGGCAATTTGCTGTTCCTTTTCTGCTTGAGTCGCACGAGCAATCTCCATTTGAAACTCATCCTCAGAAGGCGGATTAGGGTTTAAGTACGTGTTAACCCCAATGATCGGTAGCTCGCCACTATGCTTCTTCATTTCGTAGAACATTGACTCTTCTTGAATTTTTCCACGTTGATACTGAGTTTCCATGGCCCCTAATACACCGCCACGGTCACTGATTTTTTCTAACTCTTGCAGTACCGCTTCTTCTACTAAGTCAGTTACTTCATCAATGATAAATGAGCCTTGCAGCGAGTTTTCATTTTTCGCTAAGCCAAGCTCTTTCGTAATAATCATTTGAATTGCCATTGCACGACGTACAGACTCTTCTGTTGGCGTTGTCACCGCCTCGTCGTAAGCATTCGTATGAAGCGAATTACAGTTGTCGTAGATCGCCATCAATGCTTGCAGCGTTGTGCGAATATCGTTGAAATCTACCTCTTGCGCATGTAATGAACGCCCAGATGTTTGAATATGATACTTTAGCTTTTGGCTACGATCATTTCCTCGGTATCTATGCTTCATCACCGTTGACCAAATTCTCCTAGCCACGCGCCCAATCACTGTGTACTCTGGATCAAGGCCGTTTGAGAAGAAGAATGATAGGTTTGGTGCAAAGTCATCGATTTTCATCCCACGACTTAAATAATACTCAACATACGTAAAGCCATTCGCTAATGTAAATGCTAACTGACTAATCGGGTTAGCACCAGCCTCTGCAATATGGTAGCCAGAAATTGAAACCGAATAGTAGTTTCGAACCTTATGGTCAATAAAGTATTGCTGAATATCTCCCATCATTCGTAACGCAAATTCTGTTGAGAAGATACAAGTATTTTGCCCTTGGTCTTCTTTTAAAATATCAGCCTGCACCGTACCACGTACCGTTGCTAGCGTCATCGCTTTGATTTGCGAACGTTCTTCTTCTGTCGCTGAACGACCGTTTTCTACCTCGAACTTCTCGATCTGCTGATCAACCGCTGTATTCATGAACATCGCTAAGATGATTGGTGCCGGACCATTAATCGTCATTGATACGGATGTACTAGGTGCACATAGATCAAAGCCTGCATACAGTTTTTTCATATCCTCTAAAGTACAAATGCTTACACCACTTTCACCGACTTTTCCATAAATGTCGGGACGGTAATCAGGGTCTTCGCCATATAGGGTTACTGAGTCAAACGCCGTACTTAAACGCTTCGCATCATCGTCTTTTGATAGGTAATGGAATCTGCGGTTTGTACGTTCTGGCGTACCTTCCCCAGCAAATTGACGTTTTGGATCTTCACCTTGGCGTTTGAATGGGAATACTCCCGCTGTATACGGGAACTCACCAGGTACATTTTCTTTTAAGCACCAACGGATGATTTCGCCCCAATCATCGAATTTAGGCAACGATACCTTTGGAATTTTTAACCCTGATAAACTCGTTGTTGTTAGCTGTGTACGAATTTCTTTGTCGCGAATTTTCGTCACTAACTCATCTTTTGAATAGCTATCTTTCAACGACGGCCATCTTTCAAGGAGGGCTTTTGTTTCAGGATGAAGCTGCTCTTCAAAATGCTTTTGAACTTTTTCTAGTTCACTTACAACCTCTGGCGTACCACCAACAAGCTGAAGCGCTTCTAACGTTCCTTTGATTTGATAGAGTTTTCTCGCCACTGTCACTTGTTCTTCTGAAAACTGTTTATAGTTTCGAATTGTGCTAACGATTTCAAATAAATATTGCGAACGCTCTGGCGGGATAATCATATTACTTTTGACAACCGTTTTGGTCGTTTCAAGGTTTGTCTGCCAATCTAATTCGAATTTCTCATTAATTTTTTCAACAAGAGCAACAAATAATGTATTCGTTCCTGGATCATTAAATTGACTAGCGATTGTCCCATACACAGGCATTGTTTCAGGATCTTGGTCAAAAAGAGTATGGCTGCGTTGATACTGCTTCTTTACATCACGTAATGCATCCTCTGAGCCCTTTCTCTCAAACTTGTTAATACAGATTAAATCGGCGTAATCGATCATATCAATTTTCTCAAGCTGAGACGGCGCACCAAATTCACTCGTCATCACGTACATCGAAATGTCAACAACTTCAACAATTGCTGCATCTCCTTGCCCAATCCCACTTGTTTCTACAATAACTAAATCAAATCCAGCGGCCTTGACGACTTGAATTGCGTCACGAATCCCTTCAGAAATCTCCATTTTCGAGCCACGTGTCGCAAGCGAGCGCATAAATACTCGTGGTGAATTAATCGAATTCATGCGAATGCGGTCACCTAAGAGAGCTCCCCCTGTTTTTTGTTTCGTTGGGTCTATAGAAATGATCGCTACCGTTTTGTCTTCAAATTCATATAAGAAGCGACGAACAAGCTCATCGGTCAATGAACTTTTACCTGCTCCACCTGTTCCTGTAATTCCAACCACTGGAACTTCTTGTGCTAAAGCTTTAATTTTTTCAAAAGCAGCTTCAGCCGTTGTCGCTACTTCTTGGTGATCAAGCTCTTGTTTTTCCGCTAGGGTAATCAGTTTCGAGATCGCTTGAATATTTTTTTCACGTAACTGATCAATTTCATCAGTCACTGATTTTACAGTTGGAAAATCGCATTCTTCCATCATCATGTTGATCATCCCTTGAAGACCGTGAATACGACCGTCCTCAGGTGAAAAAATACGGGCAATCCCGTAATCATGGAGTTCCTTAATTTCAGATGGAATAATAACCCCACCACCACCGCCATAAATACGGATGTGTGTAGCACCATTTTCTTTTAATAGGTCATACATGTACTTGAAATATTCCACATGACCGCCTTGGTAGGAGGATAATGCAATACCTTGAACATCTTCTTGGATGGCTGCAAGAACAACCTCTTCAGCAGAACGGTTATGCCCTAAATGAATAACCTCAGCACCGCTTGCCTGCAGCATTCTTCTCATAATATTGATTGATGCATCATGCCCGTCAAAAAGACTCGATGCAGTAACAAAGCGTACATGGTTTTTCGGTCGATAAATCTCGATCTTTTCCATCAAAACACTCCAATTCAATTTTGAATTTTGAATTGTGAATTATGAATTATTGAGCTTCGCTTCGTAGTCCAACTCGAATTTGCATCAAAGTAATGCCCTCAATCCAATTCACAATTCATAATTATTTTTTCAGTAGTCCATTTAAAAACAGATTTGTCTGTATTTCTGTGTATTCGTCTAATGTATATTTGTTTTGAATTGCCCAACGCCGGAATGTCCACATATGCGCTTGGACAAGAATGTTATGAGCTGATTGATAAATTTCTTGATCGGTTAATTCAAGATGCCCTTTTGTTACACATTCTTGAATGACTTCTTGGATCAGTTCTGTCATCTCGAACTCTTTTTGCAAAACATAACGTAACGCTTCTTTTGGAAGCGACTTTGACTCCTGATACATAACGAGAACTTCATCTTGTAGGTCATCAATCACTCTGAATAAAGCGGCAATTGCATACCTTAAACTGTCAATTCCCTCTACATCTTGTTTGAGACGCTTTTTTAAATTTTCACTAACTTGATCATAGATCGAGTCACAAACAAGATAGAGGATGTCTTCCTTTGAACCAATATACTCATAGAGAGTCCCAATACTAAATCCTGACTCTTTGGCAATCTCCCTTGTTGTCGTGCGATGAAAACCCTTTTGAATAAAAAGAGTTACCGCAGCCTTAATCATCTGTTCACGACGCTTTTTAATTAATAGCTGATCCTTAACCATCGATGGCACTTTCTTTTTCAAGGACGATTACACTCCCCCAACTGCTTAATTGTGAATTAAAAATTATGAATTATGAATTGCTGAGGGCAGTTCCTCGAAGCTCTACCCTCAACATAATTGATAATTCACAATTCATAATTCACTAGTCTGCCAATAACATTTTTGAAATTACAAGTCTTTGAATTTCGTTTGTTCCTTCGTAGATTTGCGTAATTTTCGCGTCACGCATGTAGCGTTCTACTGGGTACTCTTTTGTATATCCGTAACCTCCAAATACTTGGACCGCTTCAATTGCAACATCCATCGCTGTATCTCCAGCAAATAATTTTGACATCGCTGACTCTAATCCGTACGATAAACCTTCACTCTCACGCCATGCAGCTTGGTAGGTTAATAGTCTTGAAGCCTCAATTTTTGTTGCCATATCGGCAATCTTAAACGCAAGTCCTTGTTGAGCTGAAATCGGCTTGCCAAATTGCTTTCTTTCTTTTGCATAATCGACCGCTGCGTCAAGAGCACCTTGAGCAATTCCTACTGCTTGAGCGGCAATTCCGTTACGACCACCATCAAGTGTCATCATTGCAATTTTAAAGCCTTCTCCTTCTTTTCCAAGAAGATTTTCTGTTGGTATGCGGCAGTCTTCAAAAATAATTTCTAATGTTGGCGATGAACGAATTCCTAATTTCTTTTCTTTTTTACCAAATGAAAAGCCCGGAGTTCCTTTTTCAACGATAAAGGCACTAACACCTTTGTGCTTTAACTCTGGTTGTGTTACGGCAAAGACAATATAAATCTCCGCTTCTCCACCGTTTGTAATAAAAATCTTTGATCCATTAATGACGTACTCGTCGCCTTCTAATTTAGCTGTCGTTTTCATTGAAGAAACGTCAGAACCAGCACCTGGCTCTGTTAAGCCATAAGCACCCATTTTTTTACCTTCAGCCATCGGGCGTAAAAACTTTTGTTTTTGCTCTTCGGTACCAAATTTATATACCGGCCAACCTGCTAAGGAGGTATGAGCAGATAAGGTTACACCTGTTGACGCACATACACGGGATAACTCTTCAACAGCAATCGCATAAGACAGGTAGTCTGCACCAATTCCACCATACTCTTCTGGCCACGGAATTCCTGTTAGTCCTAGTTCACCCATCATGTCAAAAATACCGCGATCGAAACGCTCTTCTTCATCACGTTCCGCTGCAGTTGGGGCAACTTCGTTTTTTGCAAAGTCGCGTACCATTTTTCGAATCATTTCTTGTTCTTCAGTTAATAAAAAGTTCATTGTATTTCCCCCTAATTAATCTCTTAAAAGATGTTTGCTAATTACAATTCTTTGTATCTCACTAGTACCTTCGTAAATCTCACAAATTTTTGCATCTCGGAAGAACCGCTCCACTGGATATTCTTTTGTATAGCCATACCCACCGAATACTTGAACGGCTTCAGTTGCGACCTTCATCGCTGCACTTGAAGCAAATAATTTTGCCATCGAAGCTTCTTTCCCACAAGGAAGTCCTTGTTGTCTAAGTGCTGCCGCACGATAAACTAGTAATCTTGAAGCCTCTACTTTTGTCGCCATATCGGCTAATTTAAATGCGAGGCCTTGTTGTGCTGCGATTGGTTTGCCAAATTGCTTTCTTTCCTTTGCGTAACCGAGTGCACTTTCGACTGCAGCCTCTGCAATCCCTAACGCCTGAGCTGCGATCCCGATTCGACCGACGTCTAAGTTAGCCATTAATATTTTGAAGCCTTCTCCTTCTTCACCTAGAAGGTTTTCTACAGGAACTTTGCAATCCTCAAAGATCACTTCACACGTATTCGATCCGTGTAACCCCATCTTCTTCTCTTTTTTCCCGACTGAAAAACCTGGAGTGCCTTTCTCAACAATAAATGTTGAAATACCTTTTACACCTGCACTAGGATCTGTTTTCGCTGAAACAATGTACGTATCAGCTGCTCCAGCATTGGTAATAAAAATCTTCGAACCATTTAGAATGTAGTGATCACCATTTTTTACAGCCGTAGTACGGATACTTGCTGCATCACTACCTGCACCTGGCTCAGTAATGGCGAATGCCCCTAAATATTCACCAGATGCTAGCTTCGGTACATACTTTTGCTTTTGCTGCTCTGTACCAAAGTAGAGAATCGGATTTGTTCCGACAGATGTATGAACTGATAAAATGACTCCGACAGTTGCACTCACCTTTGATAGCTCATTAATGGCAATAATGTACGACGTGAAGTCCATACCAGATCCGCCATACTCTTCTGAAATTGGAATGCCTAGTAAACCAAGTTCACCCATTTGTTTAATAATTTCTGTTGGGAAAAGATCTGTTTCTTCCATTTCCTCTATCTTTGGAGCGATTTGCTCTTGAGCAAAGTCCCTCACCATTTTCCGCATCATCTCTTGTTCTTCTGTAAAACGAAGCTCCATGTTGACAACCCCTTCAAACCTAATTGTGAATTATGAATTGTGAATTGTGAATTCGCTGAAGTACTGCTTTGTAGCAGTTTCTATCTCAGCCGACACCTTCACCTTAATTATATTGATAAAATCCTCTGCCTGATTTTTTGCCGAGCCAGCCAGCTTTTACATATTTTCTAAGCAATGGGCATGGACGATATTTGTCATCTCCAAAACCTTCGTGTAATGTTTCCATGATATAAAGACAAGTATCTAAGCCGATAAAGTCAGCTAGTGTTAGTGGACCCATTGGGTGATTCATCCCTAATTTCATTACTTCATCAACAGCCTCTGGAGTTGCAACACCTTCGTAAACTGTGTAGATCGCTTCATTGATCATTGGCATCAAGATACGATTTGCAACGAAACCGGGAAAGTCATTCACTTCAACAGGAGTTTTATTTAACTTATGAGACATACTTTCGATAGCTTCATAGACTTCATCGGATGTTGCTAGGCCGCGAATGACCTCAATCAATTTCATAACTGGAACTGGATTCATAAAATGCATGCCGATTACTTTTTCTGGACGTTTCGTCACAGCTGCAATCTCTGTTATTGGAAGTGAAGATGTATTTGTGGCTAAGATGGCATGAGATGGCGTTATCTCGTCTAGTTGCGCGAAGATCTTTGATTTAATTTCCATGTTTTCAACCGCTGCTTCAATGACTAAGTCAACGTCAGCTGCGTCTTCAAGTTGCACAGAGGCTATGATGCGGTTAAGAACTGAGTCACGTTCTGCTTCAGTTAATCTCCCTTTTTCCACTTGGCGATTTAAGTTTTTGTTAATGTTGCCTAAGCCGCGATCAACGAACTCATCTTTGATGTCATTAAGAAGAACTTCATATCCAGCTTGCGCACATACTTGAGCAATCCCTGAGCCCATCTGCCCGGCGCCAATGACCATTACTTTTTTGATTTCCATGTTCTATTCCCCCAATTCTGGTTTTGTATCTTATTCGAGAGGTATTTGGAGCAAGACCATTGAGAGATCGAGCTCCGTTGGTACCTGGGTTTTACAGTTTGTTTAGTTCCGGGCTGTGATCAGCCTTATTAATGACTGTTTTTTACAATTACTTACAGTTCCGTCGCCGATTCACCCTCAACCGACCACGCTTTTTACAGTTACTTACAGTTCCGTCGTCGATTCACCCTCAACCGACCACGCTTTTTACAGTTACTTACAGTTCCGTCGTCGATTCACCCTCAACCGACCACGCTTTTTACAGTTACTTACAGTTCCGTCGCCGATTCACCCTCAACCGACCACGCTTTTTACAGTTACTTACAGATCCGTCGTCGATTCACCCTCAACCGACCACGCTTTTTACAGTTACTTACAGTTCCGTCGTCGATTCACCCTCAACCGACCACGCTTTTTACAGTTACTTACAGATCCGTCGCCGATTCACCCTCAACCGACCACGCTTTTTACAGTTACTTACAAATCCGTCCTCGATCCCGCAACAACCGAGCAAGATTTTTAGAATTACATACACACAGTGAACGTTTCAGCAAGACCAAAACAACTTACTGCACCTACACTTCTATCATCACCGCATCGCCCTGGCCGCCGCCGCTACAAATAGCTGCAATGCCAATACCGCCGCCGCGGCGCTTTAACTCATAGGCTAATGTAAGAACAATTCTCGCGCCACTTGCACCAATTGGGTGTCCTAGGGCAACCGCGCCCCCGTTAACATTGACTTTTTCAGGGTCTAACCCAGCTATTTGCTCACTTGCTAGTGCTACAGCGGCAAATGCTTCATTAACTTCAAACAAATCTATTTCATCAACAGTCTTACCTGTCTTTTCTAAGAGTTTATTAATTACCAAGCCTGGTGTTTTTGGAAAATTCTCTGGTTCGATCGAAATGGTTGTATGACCAATAATCGTTGCCAGCACTTCTTTACCTTCTTTAGCTGCTTTCTCCTCGGACATCAACACAACCGCACAGGCACCATCATTTACGCCAGGGGCATTTCCTGCTGTAATTGTGCCAGTCGAGTCAAACACCGGCGCTAACTTTGCTAACCGCTCTAGTGAAGTATCTCCTCTTGGAGACTCGTCTTGAGAAACGACAATTGGGTCACCTTTTCTTACCGGTACAGATACAGGTACGATTTCTTCCGCTAAGCGCCCTGCTTCAATAGCTGCAACGGCTTTCTGATGACTGCGCAGTGCCCACTCATCTTGCTTTTCTCTAGGAATTTCTAATTGCGAAGCAACACCGTTTCCATATGAGCCCATGTGAACTCCCTTAAAGGAACAAGTCAGACCATCGTGAACCATTAAGTCATGCACTTTGCCATCGCCCATGCGAAACCCGGAACGAGCTTTTGTCATAAAGTAAGGAGCATTGCTCATAGACTCCATTCCACCAGCCACAATCACTTCTGCATCTTTTGCGCGGATGAGTTGGTCAGCAAGAGTGATACTTCTCATTCCTGAAGCACAAACTTTGTTAATGGTTTCTGTTGGAACACTCCATGGTAACCCGCCTAAGCTTGCAGCTTGGCGAGATGGAATTTGACCTTGGCCACCTTGGAGGACCACCCCTAGGATACACTCGTCAACTTCTAAAGCGTTTACATTTCCACGTACTAAGGCTTCTTTAATGGCAACTCCACCGAGTTCTACAGCCTTTAAACCACTTAAGCTACCTCCAAATTTACCAAAAGGTGTTCTTGCACCACTTACAATAACCGTTCTTGTCATTTCAACTTCTCCCTTCATAATTGAGATCTTCGAATGAACGCTCGCTCGGACAATTTGTAATAAGTGGTGTGCCCCTTAAGGCACACCATTTCATTCCTTTATTTAACATATTACAATATTACTAATTTTCTTTCTATTGTTTTCTATGAAACTAGCTCTTTTTTTATTAAAGATTTCTCTAGGATCTCAACAACGTCTAATGTTTGAACTTTTTCATCTACTTCTTTGGCTTTTGTTCCATCACTTAACATTGTTAAACAGTATGGACAACCACTACCGATCACGGTTGGGCTAACTTCTAGAGCTTGCTCGGTTCTAGCTACGTTCACTCTTGTACCAACATGCTCCTCCATCCACATTAAGCCTCCACCAGCTCCGCAACACATGCCGTTTTCACGGTTACGTTCCATTTCCACAAGCGTAACTCCAGGTATTGCTCGTAAAACATTACGCGGTGCTTCGTAAACTTCGTTGTAACGACCTAAGTAACAAGAGTCGTGGAAAGTGATTGTTTCGTTGACTTCATACTTTGGTTTGATCTTGCCTTCTTCGATCCATTTTGCTAAAAGTTCTGTGTGGTGATAAACTTCTGCTTCTAAACCGAATTCAGGGTATTCATTTTTAAATGAATTATAAGCATGTGGGTCGATTGTAACAATCTTTTTGACACCGTGCTTTTGGAATAACTCAATATTTGAGTTTACTAGTTCTTGGAATAAAAACTCGTTACCAATGCGACGCGGTGTATCTCCAGAGTTTTTCTCTTTGTTTCCAAGGATTGCAAACTTAATTCCAGCTTCATTCATGACTCTGACAAATGACTGAGCAACCTTTTGGCTACGGTTGTCGTAAGAGCCCATTGAACCTACAAAGAATAAATACTCATATTCTTCTCCGGCTTTTTCCATGTCTTTTACTGTTGGAACGACAATATCCTCACGTAGGTCTTTCCAGTTTTCGCGTTCTTTACGGTTAATGCCCCAAGGGTTTCCTTGACGCTCGATGTTTGTGATGGCACGCTGTGCATCGGCATCCAGCTTTCCTTCTGTTAAAACTAAGTAACGACGTAAGTCAATAATTTTATCGACATGCTCATTGGCAACTGGACATTGATCTTCACAGTTACGGCACGTTGTACAGGCCCAAATTTCTTCTTCCGTAATAACATCACCAATTAATGAAACGTCGTAACCAGCTGCAGCTTCAACACCACCAGCACCTTGCATCGCTAATTGGTTTGCTTTTGTATTATTGAATGCGTAAGCAGGTAACCATGGTTTACGAGATGTAACGACTGCACCTTTTTCCGTTAGATGGTCACGCAACTTTACGATTAAGTCCATTGGAGAAAGTAATTTTCCTGTTCCTGCTGCCGGACACATACTCGTACAGCGTCCACACTCTACACAGGCATAGAGGTCTAATAATTGTTTTTGATTAAAATCTTCAATTTTGTTTACACCGAAAACCTCTTGATCTTCGTCTTCGAAATTGATCGAAGCTAATTGGCCAACCTTATGTGTTCTCCCCAAGTAAACGTTTGCAGGACCAGCGATTAAGTGAGCATGTTTTGATTGAGGGATATACACTAAGAATGTCAGTAAGAATAATAAGTGAGCCCACCAGAATACAAAGAATAAAACTCCAGCAACTGTTGACCCTAAGCCTCCACCTATTGTAGCAATAGTAGCTGCAACTGGTTCTGCCCATGAAATTGTTTTATCAAGCCAGATGATTTCCATTCCTTTTGCAATAAGCTTTGAAATCATTAATCCACCGATAAAAATAAGGACAAGCCCAGATTTAAAATTGCGTTTTAAACGAACTAACTTTTCAACATAGCGGCGGTGGAACGCCCAAACTACAGCAACAATAATCATTAGGACAACGATTTCTTGGAAAAATGTAAAAAATGGATAAATTGGACCTAGCGGTAAATGTGATCCTGTTGCTAGCCCTTTCCAAATTAAATCAATGGCACCAAGCTGAACGAGTAGAAACCCATAGAAGAACATAATGTGGATGATCCCACTCTTCTTATCCTTCATTAATTTCTTTTGTCCAAACACGTTAACTAATACTTCGTTGAGACGTTCTTTCGCTGTGTGATTCCACTCAGCTTTTTTACCAAGTTTGATAAATTCAATACGAGTTCGAACTAATGTGGCAAACAGATATAATGCATAACCTGTTACGATTAAAAATAATGCCCAGTTTACATACACAAATGCATCCATTTCATTGACTCCCTTCAGATTCTCGAGTTTAAATTCTGAAAATACTAAATTTAATTTATATTATAACACATAAATTTAATTTGTGAATGAGCATTCAGTCAATTGTTTTCTAAATATTTTTTTATCAACAATAAATACAACTTTCTACATTACTTGGGCAAACTAACCTATATAGCTTTTTAGGGGGGCTTATAATGGTACTTATGATGATCGTTGCGATAATATTACTACTTGTCATTTGGATGACGGTAGATTTTCGTTTAGGTATGAAGAAACAACAAAGAGAAGCGAGACGTTACGTACAAGAAATTCGCAAAGGACAATGTGAAATTTTAACGACTGGACATGATCTATTTAAAAAGATGATTGACGATATTCATAATGCGGAAAAACATGTTCACATGCTTTTCTATATTTTTCGAGAGGATCATATTGGCAATCAGGTTCTAAAAGCACTCAAGGAAAAGGCAAAAGAAGGGGTAGAGGTTCGTCTTCTTCTCGACCGCGTTGGCTGTGACCTTAGCAAAAAGAAGCGTCAAGAGTTAAAAAAGGCAGGAGTTAAGTTCGCTCATTCTCATCCCCCGAAGTTTCCCTACCTATTTTTCACCTTAAACCGGCGAAATCACCGTAAAATTACTGTGATAGATGGTCACCTTGGTTATATTGGTGGCTACAATGTTGGTGATGAGTATTTAGGGAGAAAGCCTAAGTTCGGTGATTGGCGCGATATTCACCTACGTATACAAGGTGATGGATGTCAAGATTTGCAAGAACAATTTCTCGAGGATTGGGTTGTTGCCACAAGAGAGAAGTTGAATACGGATTTCTATTACCCAGTTTTACAACAAGGGGATCATGAGCTAAAGATCATTCCTTCTGACGGTGCATTTCTTGAAGAGTCGTTTATTGATTTTATTAAAAAAGCTGAGGATTCTATTTATATTGGTACGCCTTACTTTATTCCAGGGAAAGAAATAAAAACTGCGTTAATCGAAGCTGCAAAACGTGGGGTCGATGTAAAGGTAATTGTTCCAAAGCAAGGAGACCATCCCTTAGTGAAGGAAGCTGCCTTTCCATACTTTCAACCACTCCTTGAGGCCGGCTGTGAAGTTTACCGATATTACCGCGGCTTTTACCATGCGAAAACCATTGTCATTGATAAAAAAGTCTGTGACATCGGTACAGCCAATATAGATAATCGTAGCTTTCATATTAACCATGAGATTAACTGCTTAATTTTTGATCGGGAATTTATTAAAGATGTGATTGCCGTAATGGATCATGACATATCAATCTCGGAGCGCTTAACGGTGGAACAGTTGAAAAATCGCTCATTTTTTCATAAAAGCAAGGAAAAAATCGCCTCTGCTTTGTCACCACTTCTTTAGTAATTGTCTCCTTTTTATGGTAAGATGAATATAATAAAATATAGTATTGTTGCTGTCACCCTAGTTGGGTGGCAGCATTCGTCATTTTAGGGGTAATGAATTTGATTGTATTTCTCAATTAGGTGTAGAGGAGGAAGAAATGATGGGAGATAATTTGGAGTTAACGAAAGAGCGATCGAAGCTTTCAGAACACCAAGAATTAATTTTTGCAGGGTTCGGTGGCCTATTTTTACTTCTTGGTATCGTTCTTCAAAACATGGAAATGCAGCAGTTGGCAATTGCCTCCTTTTTGGCTTCTTACCTAATTGGAGGGTATTTTAAAGCGAAGGAAGGGTTCACAGATTTAGTTGTTGAGCGTTCGTTAAATGTGGAACTACTAATGATTTTAGCTGCTATAGGGGCAGCAATTATTGGCTATTGGGTTGAAGGTGCAATTCTCATTTTCATATTTTCATTGAGTGGTGCTCTTGAAACCTATACGTTAAACAAAAGTCACCGTGAGATCTCGGCATTAATGGAGTTACAGCCTGAAGAAGCAACAGTTTTGAGAGATGGAAATGAAAAAGTTATCGCTGTGACAGCTCTACAAATTGGTGATCAAGTATTAGTAAAGCCTGGGGAACGTGTGCCAACGGATGGAACGATTTTTAAAGGTCAAACAACGATTGATGAGGCCGCTATCACCGGTGAGTCTATCCCGGTTCACAAAAAGTTAGATGATCAAGTGTTTGCTGGCACTGTTAATCTAAACGGAGCCATTACAGTGAAGGTAACAAAAACAAATGATGAAACCCTTTTTCAAAAGATTATTGAGTTAGTTCAAACAGCCAAAGATGAAAAGTCACCTTCTCAATTGTTTATTGAGAAATTTGAAGGAACCTATGTAAAAGGAGTATTGATTGTAGTTGCCTTGATGATGTTTGCTCCCCACTATTTGCTAGGCTGGAGTTGGACTGAAACATTTTATCGAGCTATGGTTATGCTTGTTGTTGCCTCTCCTTGTGCTCTTGTGGCTTCAATTATGCCAGCAACATTATCCGCCATTTCAAATGGTGCAAGAAACGGAATTTTATTTAAGGGCGGCGTTCATCTAGAAGCATTGAGCTCAATAAAAGCAATCGCTTTAGATAAAACAGGTACATTAACAAAAGGAAAGCCTGAGGTAACTGACATCCTTGTCAAAGATGGTGTTCAAAAACAAGACTTTCTATATACTGTTGCTACTATTGAAAGTCATTCCACACATCCGCTAGCCGAGTCTATCGTTGCGTATGCTCGGAAAGAAGAGATTATATTACAAGCCCAACCTGAAAATGTAGAAGATGTCACTGGCTGGGGTTTAACAGCTACGTTAGACGGTAAACAGTATAAAATAGGCAAACGCAGCTTTATCGGTGACGAGGCAGCTGACCAATTTTACAAGCAAGAAGCTGAAGATTTAACTGCAGCAGGAAAGACATTGGTTTATGTAGCCGATGAAGATGGTATTTACGGTATAATAGCTTTGCAGGACACTGTTCGAGATGTCGCAATTGAGGCGATACGCCAGTTCCATGAAGCTGGAATTTATTCAATTATGATTACTGGCGATCATGAGAAAACAGCTCAGGCAATCGCCAAAGAGACCAATATCGATGAGTATATTGCCAACTGTTTACCTGAAACAAAGGTTGAAAAGGTAAGTGGTTTGAAGCAAAAATACGGGTCAGTTGCGATGGTTGGTGACGGTATTAATGATGCTCCAGCCCTAGCAACAGCCAATGTCGGGATTGCCATGGGTACCGGGACTGACGTAGCGATTGAAACTGCCGATATTGTTCTTGTAAAAAATGATCTCTCGAAGATTGCCAAAGCTATCAATCTATCAAAGCGCATGAATAAGATCATTAAACAAAACATTCTGTTCTCAATCTCAGTGATCGTGTTGCTTATCATCGGGAACTTCTTTCAACAAGTGTCACTTCCGTTAGGAGTAATAGGTCATGAAGGTAGTACTATCTTGGTCATCCTAAACGGCCTAAGGCTTTTAAGAGGGTAAGAAAAAGCTTCGTAGCTTGTGCTACGAAGCTTTTTCTACTTTTCTTTTCACAAAGTTATAAATAATTCTGTTCAGCTCCATACTTTTTTTCGTTGGAACCTGATGTTTAACTCCGGATATGTAGACGATATCAACGTCGGTTTTTACCTTATCTAAGAAAATATCTTGATAATGGTGAACGTAATGGTCTTTTTCTCCATAGACGAGGAGGAGTGGTACAGTTAATTGATCAAGGCGATCCGTTGAAACATAATGCAGTCCTTCATTGTACATATTTCGAAGTACTTTTGGATCTGTTTTCTTCACATAGTCCTCTAACTCCATTTGAAAAAGCTTGGATCTTGTATGAGCCGTTGCTAGCGCAAACGACATTAAGCGCATCAGCTTAAACTGAGCAGCATAAATTCCAAGACGAAACTCATTTCTGAGCAAAAAGCTAGTTACCTCTGAAAAACCACCACATAAGATGACTCCCAAAGCTCGTTCGGGATATGTTAAAGCAAATTCTTGGGCAATTGACCCACCGTTGGAATAGCCGCAAAGAACAACTTTTTCAACACCAACTGCATCAACAACTGCCTTTAAATCTTCCACAATCAGCTTCATCGTAATTTTTTCTGCTTGATTGTCACTTCGACCATTCCCACGTAAGTCGACCGTAATCATTTGAAAATGTTGCGCTAAAGGACGTTGCTCTTTAAACGTAACGTGACCCATGGCAGGCGGATGGACAAATAAAATTGGCGTTCCTTCACCATAGGTTTCATAATAAATGTTTGTTGTATCCGGATGATTTGCAAAAGGCATCTATCTTACACCACCAAAATATAGTTTTCCTATATGGTAGTGTCTGCCAAACTTCTAGTTTTATACTATTTTGTTATCAGAGGTATCAAAAGTTGAAATGCTTTATAGCCTAGAAATATTCCAATGATACCCATAATTTCTGATAGAACAGGCGGTGCCGGGATTGGCAATCGAAGAAACGTAAATATGAAGCCAACGATCAAACCTGCTACTAATGCGATAAAAATTTCATTCAGAAATAATGTAGTTGATAAAATTGGTTTTAACACGTCAGATATCAGACGACTATAGAAAAAATTTTAAGCTGCGAGAAATTTCTCACAGCTTAAAAGATTACATTCTTTCAGGAGCTTGTACACCGATTAACGCTAATGCATTTTGAATTGTTTGTTGTACAGCTTTCATTAACGCTAAACGTGCCATGCTTCTGTCCATATCTTCTGCATCTAATACTTTTTCAGCATTGTAGAACGAGTGGAGTGTTGCAGCAAGCTCGTAGACATAATTCGTAATACGATGTGGTGACTGCTTTTGAGCGGCATCAGAAACGGCTTCAGGGAACTCTCCTAATTTTTTCAGTAAATCAAACTCTTTTTCCGATTCAATTAAAGCGAAATTTGCATCTGTTTTAATTGGTACTTGCATTTGTTCACCTTGTCTTAAAATGCTGCATACGCGAGCGTGAGCATATTGGACATAGAAAACTGGATTTTCGTTCGATTTTGAAACAGCCAAGTCCATGTCAAAATCTAATTGAGTGTCGGCACTACGCATTGCAAAGAAATAACGAGTCGCGTCAATTCCTACTTCCTCCATTAATTCGCGTAATGTAACGGCATTACCAGTACGCTTGCTCATTTTCACTTTTTCACCATTTTGGAACAGTGAAACCATCTGAATGATTTCAACATCTAATTGGTCCTTGTTATAGCCTAGGGCTTGAATGGCTGCTTTCATTCTTGGAATATAGCCGTGATGGTCAGCACCCCAAATATTGATTAGCTTTTCAAATCCACGCTCAAGCTTGTTGCGATGATAGGCAATATCAGGTGTTAAGTACGTATAAGAACCGTCATTTTTCACAAGTACGCGGTCTTTATCATCACCATAAACCGTTGACTGGAACCAAGTAGCTCCATCTTTCTCGTACGTTTCACCTTTTTCTTTTAAAAGGTCAAGCGTTTCAATCACTTTTCCATTCTCATATAAAGAGGTTTCAGAGAACCAGTGATCGAATTCAACACGATATTCTTTTAAATCATGCTTAAGTTTTTCAAGTTCTTTCTTTAGTCCGTACTCGCGGAAAAATGCGAGTCTATCTTCCACTGACTCATTGACAAAACGATCACCAAATTCGTCGGCTAGTTGTTTCCCGAACTCAATGATATCTTCACCATGATAGCCACCCTCAGGCATGTCAGCTACTAATCCTAATGCTTGGAAGTAACGAGCTTCTAGTGATAGCGCAAGGTTGTTAATTTGGTTTCCGGCATCGTTAATATAGAATTCTCTCGCAACGTCAAAGCCCGCTTTTGCTAGGATATTACATAACGAATCTCCTACTGCCGCACCACGAGCATGACCAAGGTGCAAGCTACCTGTTGGATTAGCAGATACAAACTCAACTTGAACCTTTTTGCCATTACCAAAGTTTGTTTCACCGTATTTTTCTCCAGCATTAAGGATCGCAGGAATTAAGTCTGTTAGATAGCTATTGTCCATGTAAAAATTGATAAATCCAGGTCCAGCGATTTCTATTTTTGAAATTGAAGCTCTTCCTTTATCAAAATGATTTACTAGCTCCTCGGCAATTTGACGTGGTGGCTTTTGCGCAAGTTTCGTCAGTTGCATCGCTGCATTTGTCGCATAGTCACCATGTGCTTTGTCTTTTGGAAGTTGTAAAACGATCTCAGGAATTTGCTCTTTCGTCGCTAATCCTGCTCTTTCAATTGAAGCAATAATCTCTTGCTTCAAATTTTCTTTTACTTGTTCAACAGTATTCATTAGTCGTTCCTCCTAAATTGAATTGTTATATCATAATTGCCCGCAAACTCATCTTGCATATGTAATTGGTAAGAAATTCGAATTGTACCTTCTACCTTTTGCTCATCAATGTTGATATTTATGTATTTCGTTTCTGTATTCATCAGCATAATCCCAAATGGGCTACGATAAACGCCCTCTGACTTTATCCCTTGCTGAAAGAGCTGCTTCATTGAGACAGCACCTTGGCGAATGATTGTAATTGTTTGATTGTCATCTAATTTTACAACTTGGTTCACCGAGCCTACTTCTTCTGTTTCTTCTTTAAACTGTAGATAAAGACCCACATCTTTTTTAAATATCCGCCCATCTGCAGACAGTGTTATCACTTGTTCTTCTTCTCCACCGGTAATCTGAGTTTTCATGTTAACAGAAACGGCGATACCATCCTTCGTTATCACTATATCAATCCTTAATTTTTCGTCTTATGTACCATGCTATTATAACGAATGTAATTGCTCCCATTCAAGGACTTGTCCTTTAGGGAAGTAAATTTTCTTGGATTTTTATGTACTTATTCTCTTTTTAGGAGGTTTTGGGCACCAACAAAAGGCTTGATTATGGAATTTTCTAGGAGAATATAGTTTACCAGCACGGTCTTGCTTACGTTATTTTACAGTTCCTAGGAGAATTGTGTAATCGGCAACCGTCTTACTTACGTTTTTTTGCAGTTTTTAGGAGAATCGTGTAACCGGCAACGGTCTTGCTTACGTTATTTTACAGTTCCTAGGAGAATTGTGTAACCGGCAACCGTCTCGCTTACATTATTTTACAGTTGCTAGGAGAATCCGGTAACCGGCAACCGTCTCGCTTACGTTATTTTACAGTTACTAGGAGAATCTGGTAACCGGCAACCGTCTCGCTTACGTTATTTTACAGTTACTAGGAGAATCTGGTAACCGGCAACCGTCTCGCTTACGTTATTTTACAGTTACTAGGAGAATCATGTAATCGGCAACCGTCTCGCTTACGTTATTTTACAGTTACTAGGAGAATCCTGTGACCGGCAACCGTCTTACTTACGTTATTTTACAGTTGCTAGGAGAATCCTGTAACCGGCAACAGTCTTACTTACGATTTGTTACAGTTATTAGGAGAATCCTGTAACCGGCAACGGTCTTGCTTACTTTATTTTACAGTTCCTAGGAGAATCATGTAACCAGCAACAGTCTTACTTACGTTATTTTACAGTTCCTAGGAGAATCGTGTAACCAGCAACGGTCTCGCTTACGTTATTTTACAGTTCCTAGGAGAATCGTGTAACCGGCAACGGTCTTGCTTACGCTTTTTAGCAGTTACTAGGAGAATCATGTAAACTGCCAACGAGCTTACTTCGCCAACAATCCCAGCACTAACAAAAAAGAGCTTAAAGCGAGAGTAGGCTACGAAGCATTGCCTTCATAACTCTGCACTCTCCACTTTAAACTCAATAGTCCTACTTCACCCAACCTAGTAAGATTTCCCTTACAAACTTACTTGCGACAATTTGGGTTTGTTCTGAATGATCATAGGCAGGTGCAACTTCAACGATGTCTCCACCAACGATATTCATGTTTGTATCAGCAATTAAATGAATCGCATGAAGAAGCTCTTTAGATGTAATTCCACCGGCTTCTGCCGTTCCTGTTCCTGGTGCTGCCGAAGGGTCTAATACATCAATATCAATCGTGACATAGACATTTTTACCGACAAGCTGTGGCAAGACTAACTTCAACGGTTCAGCCACCTTAAACTTGGCCATATACATGCCAGAATCTCGAGCATATTGAAATTCTTCTCGCATACCAGATCGGATACCGAACGAATAAACATTTTCGGGGCCTAGAAGTTCACATGCTTTTCGAATTGGTGTGGAATGGCTCAGTGGCTCTCCTTCATAATGCTCGCGTAAATCAGCATGAGCATCAATGTGGATCACAACTAAATCATCGTACTTCTTCTTCAATGCTTTAAAAATAGGCCATGAAACTAAATGTTCACCACCAAGCCCTAGCGGGAACTTTCCATCTGCTAAAAGCTTGTCTACAAACTCTTCAATCATATCAATGCTTCGTTGTGCATTTCCAAATGGTAGTGGAATGTCGCCAGCATCAAAAAAACGAACTTCTTCCAAATGTCGATCTAAATATGGGCTATATTCTTCTAATCCTAAAGAAACTTCACGAATTCTTGCTGGACCGAAACGAGAACCTGGTCTGAAACTAACTGTAAAATCCATCGGCATTCCATATATAACTGCCTGACTTTCTTCATACGTACTGTTCATTCCAATAAACACATTTCCTGAATATGCTTCATCAAATCGCATTAGTACAGCTCCCTACTTGATTAAGTCTTGAACGAACTTCGGTAAGGCAAATGCTGCTTTATGAAGTTCTTTTGTGTAGTATTTCGTTTCAATCTCATGGAAACGCTCTTCTTCAACTTCAAGTGGATCATACTTTTTCGAACCAATTGTAAACGTCCAAAGACCGCTTGGGTACGTTGGAATGTTTGCTGTATATAATCTTGTAATTGGGAAAACTTCTTTTACATCTTTTTGAACATTCGTGATTAATTGACTATGGAACCAAGGATTGTCCGTTTGCGCAACGAAAACACCATCTTCTTTAAGAGCTTTCGAAATCCCTTCATAGAACCCTTTTGTAAATAAGTTTACTGCTGGTCCAACTGGCTCAGTTGAGTCAACCATGATAACATCGTAAACTGCTTCACTTTTTGCAATATGCATAAAGCCGTCATCAACTTGCACATCCACGCGCGGATCTTCTAGCTTACCTGCAATTTCAGGTAAGTATTTTTTCGAGTACTCGATTACTTTTCCATCGATTTCAACTAATGTTGCTTTTTCAACTGATGGATGTTTTAACACTTCACGAATAACGCCGCCGTCACCACCACCAACTACAAGAACATGTTTTGGGTTAGGATGAGTAAATAAAGGTACATGAGCTACCATTTCATGATAAACAAACTCATCTTTTTGCGTTGTCATGACCATTCCGTCTAAAATAAGCATATTTCCAAACTCAGCAGTCTCAACCATATCTAACTTTTGAAATTCTGTTTGCTCTGTATGTAATGTTTGCTTAATTTCTGCTGTAATTCCAAAATGCTCCGTTTGCTTTTCTGTAAACCAAATTCCCATTTCATTCACCTCTAATTATTTTTCTTTCAGTATCTTTCCCTAAATAAGGAGTCTTAAAGCTTTTAAATATAAAAAAACTCGGGATTTAGCACCGAGTTCCTTTGTGTACTAGAAAAAAGTATATATGACTTTTGGTAAAAATCAAGGAAAAATTTCCTTAGGTTAGCTAATCCTCTTTTACAAGTATAAAAAAGGAAATTAGATCCAACAATGGATGTAGAAGAATTATCAATTATGAATTGTGAATTTGGGTTTGTCTTGCTTCGAAAGTTAACAGAAGGACTTCTTTAATTCAAAAATCACAATTAAGCAGTGGGGTGGATACGATGGAAGTCATCACTAGAAAACAATACCGGAGAAAAGTCGGTCTAATTAGAAAACTTATCAGGTTAACATTAGTACTAGGAATTTTACTAATGGGTAGCGTCGTAGGTTTATTAACATACGCAAAGATGCAGGGTCCACCACCTTTACAGGTACAGCAAACGACCGTTTTTTATGGCAGTGACGACTCAGTCATTGGCCAGCGGATTGTTGGGCAAAACCGGCATTGGATACCTTTAGACGAGATTAACCCAGCAATCATTGAAGCTACGATTGCGATTGAAGATCGTAAATTCTATCGCCATTACGGTTTTGATTTTATTAGAATTGGCTCTGCTGTTCTTAAAAATATTCAGCAAGGGACAAAGGCTCAAGGTGCAAGTACAATTACGCAACAATACGCGCGAAATCTATTTTTAAGCCATGCAAAAACCTGGCAAAGAAAGTGGAATGAAGCAATTTACGCCTTACGTCTTGAAATGAACTATTCAAAAGATGAAATATTAGAAGGGTATTTAAACACTATCTATTATGGCCACGGTGCTTATGGGATTGAGGCTGCTGCAAATTATTATTTTCAAAAAAGTGCTAGTGAGCTAGACATTGCAGAAGCATCTATGCTTGTTGGAATCCCAAAAGGTCCTTTATATTATTCACCTATACGAAATTATGACCGAGCAAAAAGTCGTCAATCTCAGGTACTTAACGCGATGGCTACTGAAGGTTATATTACCGCACAAGAAGCCGATGACTTTTACCGAGCACCACTAGATCTAGATCATGATACGTCCCTCAGTTCATTGGTTACTGGGCCTTATTTTCAGGATGTTGTCTATCAAATTTTAACAGATGAATACGGACTAGATCCGCAAATTATTGAGGCTGGTGGTCTTCAAGTGTATACAACCTTGGATCCAGACCTACAGGAAAAGGCGGAGAAGTGGGTAGAAGATGAACTGAAAGCAACAGAGTTACAAACGGCCCTTGTTGCGATTGATCCTCGTAATGGCGATGTCAAAGCAATGGTGGGCGGTAGAAATTACTTAGAAAGTCAATTTAACCGAGCAACACAAGCAAGAAGAGCACCGGGTTCAGCGATGAAACCATTTTTATATTACGCAGCGTTGGAGCACGGCTTTACACCTGCAACGCCATTGACAAGTGAAGAAACAACTTTTGTCTATGATGATGGTAGAGAAACCTATGCGCCAAGTAATTTTAATAACCAATATGCTAATGATTTTATGACCTTAGCTAAGGCAATCGCCTTATCTGATAATATTTATGCAATGAAAACTCACTTTTTCCTTGGGTTTGATCAATTGACGACTACGGCAAAAAGGCTTGGCATTGAGAGTACATTAACCGAGATACCTTCGTTAGCACTTGGCACTAAACGTGTTGGGGTGTTAGAAATTACAAATAGCTACAGTGCTTTTGCGAACGGTGGTAAAAAGGTAGAACCACGATTTATTACGAAAGTAGTCGATCGGCACGGAAACATCCTGATTGAACAGGAACCAGTCGTTGAGCAAATTCTAGATCCTAATTTAGCTTATGTAATGACCGACCTGATGAAAGGGATGTTTGATTTAAACCTTAGCAGTAGTCACAGTGAGGTTACTGGAAGAAGTATCATCCACCTTGTTAACAGACCTGTCGCAGGAAAAAGTGGAACTACAGCTTCAGATAGCTGGATGATCGGCTATACACCACAGTTACTGACTGGAGTTTGGGTAGGACACGATCAGGGTAATTTACAACGTGGAGAAGGGCAGTATGCAAAACGGATTTGGGCAAAGTTTCTTGAAGATGCCCTAGCTGACAAGTTAAAACTACCGTTCCCGAAACCTGCAAATGTAGTCGCTGCGACAATCAATCCAGATAACGGACGCCTCGCAACCGATGCATGCCCTGTGCAGCACGTCAGTTACTTTGTAGCTGGAACAGAGCCTGTAGAATACTGCCAAGAGCACATCAATACACCTGAAAGTATCTCAAAGGCTAAAGAGGAAATCGCTGAAATTGAAGAGGCAAAAAAAGAAAAGCTATTGGATCGCTTTATCAAGTGGTTTAGCGGGCATTAGGTTGTAGATTGCGGAGTTGATTTGTTCGGACAGGAGAAAATTACTTCACAACGTGGCGAAAATAGATCTTGGTGTCCGCGAAATATTTTCGAGGACAGGGAGTCCCTTATTTCTCGATTTCCAACGCAAAATAGCCAATATTCATAAGATTAACGGAACCAGTGTCCTCTCATTTTCTAAAACGCGATATTTTACTAAAATAACGGATCTGGTGTCCGCGAAATCTCTATAAAATGAAAAAAGGCTAACCTTGAGTAGGGGTTAGCCTTTTTTCTGTCCTAGTATAAAAAGTATTTATACTTATTCTAGTTTACTTTTATCATAAAAAAATTACAAGTTGTTCACATTATGTTCACAAAGTTTTAAACACCAAGATCATCTTTTAACTTTTGATTTGAATTCAAGTACATTTCTTCATTAAACCCTTTTAGAAACTTCCCTAACACTTGCTTTGAGTTTTCATCCATATGGTCAACCATAATATGTCTTTTTAGTGATTTATCCATTTTGTTAACGTGCTCTGGCAAACTTTTGTAGCCACGGCGGATTTCACGATCAACTGTCATTTCACACGCAGTAACACCTGCGAAATAGGCACCTTGAGCATTGTGGTCCACAGTGATCCAAATTAACCAGTAAGGCTTTCCGTTAGGAACCTCTTCTTTATTTGTTAGAAATTTAATTCCTTTTTCTACTTGGCTTCGTGCGTGCATTGCCCCCATATCAACATAGGCTTCACCAGCTTCAACATCAACGATGACAGGAGACATATTGTCTAAGTTTAATGTTCCAGCACCGTATCCTTTATGATCAACCGGATCTTTCCCTAAAATATTGAAGCCACTGCCACCAGCTTTGTTGTTATTATTATTTAAAAGGTCCACAAGCTATCCCGCCTTTAATTATTTTTTTTACAGTATACCAAATTGAAAGTATGCTTTGCACGTTTGGTGCATAAGAGGAATTTTCTAGACTGTGTCGAATGATACTATATATTGTGTGTTATTTTTTTATTTATTAGGCTCTTTTCGTAAACATTGTGCTTTCTACCCTAAAATAATCTGGAAAATACCCAAGATGAAGATATCAGCCAATAAATTATGTAAGAAAAGAGTAATACTTACTAAATCAGTTGTGAATTCTAATTATCTTGTGTAAAAATCCGGCTTTTGGGATTTTTACGAATGCAACAAACCTTTGCGAAAACAGCTATATATTAAAAGGAGAGATTTACAAATATGCCATTCGTAACCGTTAAACTATTAGAAGGTAGATCCGATGAACAGAAGAAAGCGCTAGTTGAAAAAGTCACAGAGGCTGTCAGTGAAACAGCAGCAGCACCAAAAGAAAATATCTATGTTATCATTGAAGAAATTGCAAAAGAACACCTAGGACATGCTGGCATACGTAAAAGTGACCAATAAAAAAAACGGCTTAACCGCCGTTTTTTTTATATTTTAAAAAGGGTTCGAAGCTTTACCTACAGCAAATTAACAATTCATAATTGATAATTGAAATAAGTGAGCTTGTCCCAATTTACTGCGTGATTTGTTTCAATTGATTTATATAAGCAAACGCTTCTGCAATTTCATCTTCAGTGAAATTAAGCTTACCTTTTAACGTATGAACCTTTTCGACCTGCTCTTCGGCTGATAAATCGTCGAAAAAAAGAAGAGTAGAGACGAGCTCCAAAAAGCGGGAGCTCTTGTCATTGATATCTGTAATAAAATCTTGTAATTTTGGCATATTTAAAGAAGATATTGAAAGAAACTTTGTTCCTTCTTCCGAAAGAGTATAACGATATTGATAATAGCCGCCCTTTTTCTCTTTGGTCTCATGAACAAACCCGAGGTTACACATTTCTTCAATACGAAGAGTCAACTCTTCGGAATAAGGCCCGTAAAAATGGAAATTGTATCGTTCTTGAAATGGGAAATTAATTTTTTTGGCGATATAAATGATTTTCTGCAGCTTTTTTCTTCCAATAACTTCTCCAGCTTCTGAAATCAACGCCATAATTTTCGCGTGATCATTTAACAACCTTGTCTCCCCCTATTTATAAAGTATTGCTTTTATTTGTTTCTTGACTTCTCCCTGTACGTTTTCATTATCTAGTACATCAGCCGGGAAATACAATTTGTGATCTGTTCGTTTTTTACCTGAAATAGCTTCAACAACATCCGATTCCCTTGAAAGCTCCCGTAAATCTCCCGCTGGAGTCAACAAAAAGATTGGAATTCGCTCACCTTCTTCACCCGGACGGTAAAAGTCATATGGTAAATCTGATGATGAATCAATCACTAAATAATAGTCTGGATCAATCCCAGCTTGCTTGAATAACTCAATCAGCTTTGGCCAGTCATTCCATTGCTTACTAGGATTAAATTCGACGTACTTAAACAATTTTCTATCATTAAATCTAACACATAAGTCGCTCAGAATTCGATCTTCTTCATCTTGCCAAATTTGGAAATAATACATGATTATCGCCTCATCTAGCCTCAAATAATCCTCCAAACTCAGTTTTTCATTAAATAGCGAATGAAAGTGAATTGGATCCTGTTTAAACTGGTATTTTTGTTGATATAAGTACTTTGCACGGTGCAAAATTTTACTTAAAATAACTTCGGCACTTCGTGTCACTGGATGGAAATAAACCTGCCAGTACATTTGGTAACGGCTCATAATATAATCTTCGACCGCATGCATTCCACTCTGTTTAAACACGGCTTGTTCTTCCGTTGGGCGCATCACGCGTAGAATTCGTTCCATGTCAAAATGTCCGTAACTTACACCTGTATAATAAGCATCACGCTGTAAATAATCCATGCGGTCCGCATCGATCTGACTTGAAATAAGGCTAACAACCAGCTTGTTCGGATAGGTCTTGGCAATTACATTTGAAACTTTCATTGGAAAGTCATTGCCAGCCATCTTAAGGATTTTATTTATTTGGGTATTCCCTAAAATAATGCGGCGCGTCCATTCTTCATGGTCAGTATGAAAAACCTTTTCAAACGAATGGGAAAATGGCCCATGACCAATATCATGAAGTAGAGCAGCAGAAAGACAAACCAAACGTTCACTATCATCCCAATGATCGCGCCCCTCAAAGTTATCAATTATTCGGCGCATAATCTCGTAGACACCCAACGAATGATTAAACCTTGTATGTTCAGCACCATGGAACGTCGTATATGTAGTTCCTAATTGACGAATTCTTCGTAACCGCTGAAATTCTCTCGTTCCAATTAACTCCCAGATAAGCTGATCCCTTACATGAATATATCTGTGAACTGGATCCTTAAAAACCTTTTCTTCCTCAAGCTTTCCTAAAATGTTCGACACACCAACACCCCTTTCAAACCAATCTTCCATTTATCTATATTATAAAATATGAGTAGATAATTATGAATTGTCAATTTTGAATTAAAACCAAAGAACAATGTAGAATGTAGAATGTAGAATGTAAAATGTAGAATGTAGAATGTAAAATGTAGAATGTAAAATGCAAAATGTGAAATTTTATAGGTAGTTCGAAATTCCAAAACCCCACATATGCTTTGGTTTGGTCTTTTCCAATTCATAATTCACAATTCATAATCCATAATTGATTTTCCCTACGTTGAAAAGAAGAAGTCGCCTTCACAAGGAAAGCGACTTGCTTATTTAAGCTTCTTCTCTATTTTTTCAATCAGTTGACTTTCGTCTGGAGCTGCAACTGGACGGTTATTCACGAATGCGAATGACTTTTTTCGACCAGGGCCACAATACGATTGGCAACCAATATGAAGTTCTGCTTTTGGATCAAGTTTGTTAAGCCTTGGAACAAGGGTCTTAACATTTGTTGCCTGACATATATCACAAATCCTAAATTCGTTATTCATTTAAATAACACCCTTCCATTATTCTTATATGAATGGATGATAGTTTAAGAAAAGGGTGACTCCTCTTAGACTACGTACAATACTTAGATTTTTGCCTAAAAAACATTGTACACCTGATAGTGGTTGTTATGCAAATGAAAGATTTGCTATTATAAGAATTGCAGATATGTTGTAAAGATCCATTTGTTAATAGCAGAACTTACAAGGAGTATTATCCCCCATGAGCATTCAAACCATTACGAACTGGCGTTTTATTGATCAAACAACACTTGGGCCACAATTTAGCCCACTTAATTCTTTTGCAATTGATGACACTCTTTGTGCTTCAGTCGGAGAGGGGAGTTCCATTCCTACCATTAGAACTTGGGTTCACCACCAGACGATTGTCTTGGGCATCCAAGATAGCAGGCTTCCTTTTATTAAGGAAGGGATTCAATTTTTACAGAACCATAGTTTTGAACCCATTGTCCGTAATTCAGGTGGACTGGCCGTTGTTCTAGATGAAGGCATACTGAATATCTCACTCATAATGAAAGAGGATAAGCAAATTTCGATTAACAGTGGTTATGATGCGATGTATGAACTGATTCAAAAAATGTTCCAAGATAAAACACAGAACATCGAGGCTCGAGAAATCGTCGGCTCGTATTGTCCAGGTAGCTATGACTTAAGTATAGATGGGAAAAAATTCGCGGGGATTTCACAACGACGCGTACGTAGTGGCGTTGCTGTTCAGATTTATCTTTGTGTAAACGAAAGCGGAAGTGAGCGTGCGGCTTTAATTAAAGACTTCTATGAGGTAGCTGTTCAGAATACCGAAACCAAATTTGTCTACCCAAAAATTGTTCCAAGTACGATGGCCTCACTTAGCGAATTACTTGATCAGCCAATTACTGTTCAAGACGTAATGCTTCGTTTGTTAAAAACGATTACGCATGATCCAACCATTACAATTCAACAAACACAATTATTTGACTCCGAGCTTGATCTTTACCAGACAAACCTCGAGCGGATGCATAAACGAAATGAACTTATATAACAAAGTGTCAGACACAACTAGGTACCGAATACAGACATATTAAAAATCTAATTGTCTATACTTAGTAGGATCCGCGTGGTGTCAGACACTTTTGTCCCGGGTAAAGCCTGATAGCTTTACCCTTATTTTAGTTTAGTGAATAACTTTCGAGCTTAGCATTGACCAAAAACGAGGTGTAATTCCTTCAGCAGCCTCTTTTAATGGGAAATGAAACGTATACAAGTAGCCTTGATTAGCAACATATACCAAAGTCGTTCTATCTTCGGTTTCCGTAACTAGGTAGAAATCCGCATTGTGGAAGCTTTTTTCGGCTAACGATTTTGGATCTAAGTCATGAACGTTTGCTTTAGCTGTTTGAACTAATTCTTCTTTAACTGCGGTTGCTTCACTTTTCATTTTTTCTATCGTTACAAAAAAGGTTGAATCGTAAGTAGACGACAATGTATCTATCCCATTTTCGATGCTTTCAAATGTATATCGATCAAGTACATAAAGCGAATAGCCATTTTTGCCCACAAAGAGTTGCCCAGTTTCCGTTGTTACTTCGCCTTCCACTGACACGGGTAATTCTGCTGTCTCAGGCAAATTAGGCGGGGCTGGAGTAGCTGTTTCTTCCGTTATCGGTGTTTCTGGTTCTTCTGTTGTTTCATCAGTTACTGGTGTGTCAGGTGTGTCAGGTGTATTTGGTGTATTTGGTGTATTTGGTGTATTTGGAGTTTGAGCTGGCTCCGATGTTTCTGTTCCTGTGTTACAAGCTGTAAAAATTAGTGTAGCAGCTATAAAAAGACTAAGTAAAATTATTTTTTTCATTTTATAAAAACCTCTTTCTCTTTCTTTTAGGCTGTTTTCGCAAAGTTTGTTGCTTTCGTAAAAATCCCAAAAGCCGGATTTTTACACAAGCTACTAAGAATTCATCACAAATTTAGTAAGTAAAACTCTTTTCTTACATAATTTATTGGCTGATATCTTCAACTAGGGTATTTTTCCGATAATTTTAGGCTAGAAAAGCCAAAATGTTTACGAAAAGAGCCTTCTTTTATTAATTGGACGCTTATCCGAAAGAAAGGTTACACAAATGTTCAACTGATTCAAAACAGTTAAAAATTTATGATCTTAGGTTGCATATTGAATTGGTTTTCAACTAAAACTAATAAAAACTAGCAATGGAGCCTAAATTTAGAATGGATAATCAAACAAACACTCAAAATTACCGTTATTATCGAGCTCATGTTAGTCCCTATAATACAAATATTATCCAATTGAGAAACCCATGGGTTCCCGTGTGGTGGTCGGCTGCATTCCCAGGCATGGGGCATATGATGCACGGAGCTTATATTAAAGGGTTTATTCTTTTCCTATGGGAATTTCTCATTAACTTAAATGCGAATATCAATTTAGCTATGGTTTACTCTTTTACAGGACAGTTTGAACTTGCCAAACAGGTAATAGATACGAGATGGGTTTTACTTTATATTCCCGTTTACATCATATCGATGTGGGATTGTTATCGAAAGACAATCGATATTAACAAACTATACATTATAGCAAATTACGAAAAAGCCCCGATTGTCCCGTTTAAATTGGGGATCATGGGTATTAATTTTTTAGACAGACGTCAGCCGCTCTTGTCGATGATCTGGTCAATGTTGATGCCTGGAATGGGGCATTTGTATTTGCGAAGAATTCCAACTGGATTTTTTCTATTGTTTTGTTGGATCCTTTGTACATACTTTTCAAACATTCTCAATTCACTTCATCTAACATTGTTAGGTGATTTCTCTACAGCAACGGCTGTCCTTAATGCTCAATGGGCGTTATTCTTGCCTTCACTTTACGGCTTTTCATTATATGAGTCATATTCATTAGCAGTCGAATACAACAAATTATTTAAAGTCGAGCAATCCGAATATCTAAAAAGAGAATATCAAACTCTTGACCTAAAGGTTTAAAAGGGGTTGTCCTATGATCGTCGTTTCATCTTTTGAGCAATCTGAGAATTTAGAGTTAGCAATCATAAATTTGCAGCAAAATGGGATTAATAAACAAAGAATCTTAGCTGTACCTTTTGATAAAAGAAGAGAAGAAAGGAAGTTGTTTGATAGTATTCACCGTTCCGATGGGGTCAGTCTGTTTGACATTGCAGCAGCCCTTGGTACGGCCTTTTCTGTACTCGGAGCGAGCTACGGTTTCATATTGAAATGGGGGCCTATTATTTGGGGACTGATTGGTTTTGCTGTCGGCGCAATCTTAGGCTTTATCATTGACTATTTTTACACCAAAATGAAAACGAAAGATCGTAATAAAGTACCTACCCCGTTTACCGAAGTAGTCTTAATTGTTGAATGCAGCGAAAGTGACTCCCGGATGGTAAGTGAAATTCTCTGGACGAACTTAGCACTAGGAGTTTCCATTGTCGGCAAATCGAGTCTATCTCAGCCCACAAATTCCCAAACGCAAATGTAATTATAAACGGTGGTTATTATTTCAGGGCAAATTTGCCCTGTTTTTTTATTGACAACAATTAAATTCATGGTAAGATTTTCTTGCATAAGAATAGAATGATAATGACTATCGTTTTCAGAGGTGAAGCCCAATGGATGCAATTCATACAGAACAATTAACCGTCTCATATGGTGGCAATCCGATTATTAAAGACTTGAACATAGCAATTCCTAAGGGGAAAATAACTGTTTTTATCGGTAGCAATGGCTGCGGAAAGTCTACTTTGCTACGTTCATTAGCTCGTCTATTAAAGCCCACGGAAGGTAGTGTGGTTATTGATGGGCAATTAATTAGTAAATGGCCGACAAAAGAATTAGCTAAAAAACTAGCAATCTTACCACAAGGACCTATCGCTCCAGAAAGTTTGACTGTCTTAAATTTAGTCAAACAAGGCCGTTATCCATATCAAAGCTGGTTAAATCAATGGTCAAAGCAAGATGAAGAAATGGTGAAGACTGCATTAGCAATGACCAAATTAGAAGATCTAGCCGACCGTCCAGTTGATGCCCTTTCTGGTGGCCAACGCCAACGGGCATGGATTGCGATGATTTTGGCGCAAGGCTCCGATACAATTTTGCTTGATGAACCAACCACTTACTTAGACTTAGCCCATCAAGTTGATATCCTTGATTTGCTTTATGATTTAAACAAACGAGAAAAACGAACGATTGTCATGGTGCTACATGACATTAATTTGGCATGTCGTTATGCTCACCATATTGTCTCCGTGAAAAATGGTCGAGTTTATTCTCAAGGCACCCCAGAGGATACGATCACTGCAAAACTGATTGAGGATGTATTTGGATTAGAGTCTCACGTTATGACTGATCCTTTTTTTGGTACGCCTCTTTGTATTCCAAGTGGTAAAGGCCGAATACTACCTACTGCTAAAGAATTTGTCGAAAAAAATTTAGTAAAGACCTACTAGACAAATGTGTTTTCAAGAATTATGATGATAATGAAAATCGTTATCAATTACATAATAATAAAGGGGAATAACCATATGTCAAAATTTTTACTAATGCTCGTAAGTATCCTTGTTTCATTTGCAGTTGTAATAGGATGCTCCGCCAAAACAGAAGAAGCCACAACTACAGAACCAGCTAAAACTGAGGAAGTTACGAAAGATACAGTTGAAACAAAAACTACTGAGGTGCGAGTAGTTGAACATGCAATGGGAAAAACAGAAATTGCAGGTTCACCACAAAAAGTTGTTGTATTATATAACGGGATGGTTGATATCTCCCTTGCCTTAGGAGTTACACCTGTTGGCGCTGTTGAGTCTTGGTTAGAGAAACCTTTCTATAATTACCTAAAAGATCAAATGGTTGGTGTGATGAACCTTGGAGAAGAGGGTCAGCCAAACTTAGAAGCGAT
This sequence comes from Anaerobacillus alkaliphilus, assembly GCF_004116265.1. Lineage (NCBI taxonomy): Bacteria > Bacillati > Bacillota > Bacilli > Caryophanales > Bacillaceae > Anaerobacillus > Anaerobacillus alkaliphilus. The sequence goes on from NZ_QOUX01000021.1 coordinate 67,023, forward strand.
CGCAACGTTACAACCAGATTTAATTATTGGTTCTGTATTACGTGACGAAAAAATTTATGAACAGCTCTCAAAAATTGCTCCAACTGTCTTTTCTGAGAGCGTCTTTGATTGGAAAGAGAACATGACATTAGCAGCAAAAGCTCTTGGAAAAGAAGATGCTGACATTGCTTTCAAACAAGAGTGGGACAACAAAGTGGCGGACATTCAAGCACAAATGGGTGACAAACTAAAAGATACTGAAGTATCGATCGTTCGTTTTGATCCAGACCATTCAAGAATTTACTACACAGGGTTCGCAGGAACAATCTTAGCTGAAGTCGGTTTCTCTCGTCCTGAAAATCAACGCGTTGATGAGTGGGGTGTGAAATTAACAACAAAAGAAAGTATTCCTGAAATGAATGGTGACGTTATTTTTGATATCACTTCTGATTGGTTAGGTGACGGTGCTGTTTATAAAACAAAAGAAGACTGGACTAGTCACGCATTATGGAAAAACTTAGATGCTGTGAAAAACGACCAAGTATTTGAAGTAGATGCGATAACTTGGAACATGTCAGGTGGAGCAACTGCTGCAATGATGATGCTTGATGATCTTTATACTATTTTTAACCTTAAAAAATAGATTTAATAAGAATGGGCTTACTAGCTCATTCTTTTCTATGCTTTTCTACAGTTTTGTCTGGGGGAAATAAAATGTTTGAAAATAATCGTAAAAAACTAATTGGCTTTCTAGCGTGTCTACTACTATTTATGATCTCTTTTGTTGCAAGCATTGTGTTTGGCGCGACAAAGATTTCTTTTTCGGAAGCTTATCATACCTTCGTCCATTATGATGAAGAAAACCTTCAGCATGTCATTGTCTTAACGACTCGACTGCCTCGTGCTATTATTGCCACTGTCATTGGCTGTTGTTTGGCGATTGCAGGTGTGCTGATGCAAGCAATCACCCGTAATCCTCTCGCATCGCCTAGTATTCTAGGGATTAATACAGGTGCAGTCTTTTTTGTTGTCTTAGCTTCAACCTTTTTGTCCCTGACATCAATGGTGCAGTATATGTGGGTCGCATTTTTTGGAGCTGCTCTCTCTACCTTTTTTGTTTATTTCCTTGGATCGATTGGCCGTGACGGGATCACCCCTATTAAACTAATTTTAGCAGGGTCAGCGATTTCAGCTTTATTTTTATCAAGTACCCAGGGCTTACTAGTTCTTAATCAAAAAGGATTGCAGGAAGTGTTGTTCTGGCTAACAGGTTCTGTGTCGGGTCGAACATTAGAAATGCTTTTTCCTGTCCTTCCCTATATGATTGTCGCTGTTGCTGTCGCACTGTTTATTTCTAAGGATATTAATTTAATGTTGTCTGGCGATGATGTGGCGAAAAGCTTAGGAGTTAAGACCGGTGTAATTAAACTGGTTATTGGAATTTTAGTGATTTTCCTTGCAGGTGGATCTGTTGCAGTAGCAGGAACTGTTGGCTTTATTGGGTTAATCATCCCTCATATTGGCCGCTATTTTGTCGGTTCCGACCATCGCTGGTTAATTCCTTATAGTGCTATTTTAGGGGCCATTTTGGTGTTACTAGCTGACGTACTCGCTCGTTTTATTATCATGCCATCAGAGGTTCCAATTGGCGTAATGACGGCGATCATTGGTGTTCCATTTTTTATTTACATCGCCCGTAAAGGAGTGCTTTCTTTATGAGCAAATTTATTACAGTCCGCAAAGGCAACTTCTCTTTTTTGATCGAGAAAAAAAATCTCAGGGTCATGTCGGTGCTATTTGTGTCCTTACTAATTACGCTAATTCTCTCGATTGGAATCGGTTCAACCCTTGTTCCTTTATCTGAAATTATTCAAACCTTGTTCGGACAAGGATCGAAGCAATATGACTTTATTATTCTTTCCTTACGCCTACCGAGGGTTCTAGTTGCGATTTTGATTGGTGCAGCACTGGGGGTTTCTGGGGCGATCCTGCAAGGGGTAATTCGTAACCCATTAGCTTCCCCTGATATTATCGGCATTACAAACGGTGCAGCTTTTGCAGCTACGGCATTTATTGTTTATTTAGGTGGCAGTGTCAGTATTAAGCTTTTACCGTTAGCTGCCATTATCGGCGCAATAACTGTTTCAGTACTGATCTACCTTTTGGCTTGGAAAAAAGGAGTTAGCCCCTTCCGACTTGTTTTGATTGGTATTGGGATGGCTACAGCGATGGGATCTCTGACAACGTTTATGATTGTTGTCACAAATGCCTATACTGCAGCTGAAGCTTATGTCTGGCTAACTGGCAGTATTTATGCGGCTTCCATGCAAAAGTTTTATGTGTTGTTACCGTTTGTATTGGTATTTGTGATTTTGGCACTTGTACTTTCAAGGAATGTTAGTGTTCAAGAACTTGGGGATGATGTCGCCACTAGTCTTGGCTCACGTGTTCAGCTTCAACGCTTTTTACTCGTGTTTATTAGCGTGATTTTGGCAGGTGCTGCGGTTGCCATTGGTGGTGCAATCGGATTTGTCGGCTTAATCGCTCCCCATATCTCTCGAAAAATGGTTGGTGCCTCCTTTGGCTCACTAATCCCAACAGCTGCTTTAGTCGGTGCATTACTCGTTGCGTTAGCAGATTTAATAGGTAGAACAGCCTTTCAACCTTATGATGTTCCCGCAGGGATTTTCACCGCAGCGATCGGTGCTCCGTTTTTTATCTATTTGATTTATCGAAATAGGAACAAATAAGCATAAAAAAAGAGCACGAATGATTACTCGTTCGTGCTCTCACATTTTTTAGCCGTTCAATCCTTGCATCGCTGTAATTAACGCTAGTTTATAAACGTCATCAACATTACATCCACGTGAAAGATCATTTACTGGTTTGTTTAAGCCTTGTAAAATTGGGCCGATTGCTTCGAAGTCACCTAAACGCTGCGCAATTTTATAGCCAATATTTCCTGCTTCTAAGCTTGGAAAAATAAAGACATTTGCTTCACCTTTTAACGGTGAGTCTGGAGCTTTCTTGGCTGCTACAGATGGTACAAAAGCTGCGTCAAACTGAAATTCCCCATCAATCACTAGGTCTGGAGCCATTTCCTTCGCTAACCTTGTGGCCTCCGAAACTCGCTCGGTCTCTGGCGAGTTCGCTGAGCCTTTTGTGGAGAAGCTGAGCATCGCCACCTTTGGATCAATATCAAACACGCGAGCCGTCTCGGCTGCAGCGATTGCTGTCTCCGCTAAATCATTGCTATCAGGTGCGATATTGATTGCACAATCACCAAAGATTAGCTTTTGGTCACCTTTGACCATCACGAAAACACCAGATGTCTTGCGAATTCCAGCTTTTGTTTTGATGATTTGTAACGCAGGGCGAACTGTGTCACCAGTTGAGTGAGCTGCACCACTGACTAAACCTGCAGCTTTGCCTAAATAAACGAGCATTGTTCCGAAGTAGTTGACATTTAATAGCTGTTTACGTGCCTCTTCTTCGGTTGCTTTCCCTTTACGACGTTCAACAAATGCAGTCACTAGTTCATCAAACTCAGGATAAGTAGCTGGGTCTACAACCTCAATATGGTCGAGTGTTACACCAATTTCGCTTGCTTTTTTAGACACTTCTTCGTGGCTACCAACAACGATTGGATGTAAAACTTTATTTTCACCTAACTTCGCTGCTGCTTCTAAAATTCTCTCATCAGTTCCTTCAGGAAATACAATTGTAGGAAACTGACTTTTTACTTTCAATTCAATTTGTTCAAATAAACCGCTCATTTTTCTTCCTCCTAATAAAACATCAGATCATCCTATATTAAAAGTGTACTCCTTCTTCTAAGAAAAATAAACCAACTTTGATAATGTTTGCACAATGTTCTAATTTTCAGATTACCTTTCGTAGTTTTCCCTGAAAAATTTCAATAAAACTATCTTTAGTCATTTTTGTGATAAAATTACGATAACATGTAGATAGAGGTGATAAGATGAGTCCGAAAGTAGGGATGGAACCAATACGAAGGCAACAAATCATTGAAGCTGCGAAGCAATGTATTGTAGCGAAAGGGTTGCCACATTTTTCAATTAAAGACATTGCTAAAGAAGCCAAGCTTAGTACCGGTGTCATCTATCATTACTTTGAAAATAAAGATGATTTGCTAGTCGATGTTTTAAAAAGCTCGTTTTCAGAAACTGAGCAGCTTGTGCAAAAGAACGTTGATCAAGCTACTAGTTACCACGAGAAAATTCAGGCATATTTAGAGACGGTCGCCGAAGTTCCTGACCAAAACCCTGATTTCTATTTAATCCTTCTCAATTACTTATCACAGGCCCCTTATAATGATGAACTAAAGCGTGTCATTTCAAGATTTTTTCTAAATTTAGGGGAGTTTATTGAAGGTATTTTGAAGATTGGTTTTAAAGAAGGCGTTATTAAAAAGGTTGAAACAAAACCGGTAGCAAACTTAATTCTGTCTCAAGCGATGGGAATTGCCTTTTACTACCTAGTAACAAACGAAACCGTGTCGAAAGAAAAAATAAATCGTGATTTTGTGGAAATTTTCAAAAAATATATTGAATAACTATACCAACACTTTATATAATGGTGTTGATATATAACGCTTTATTTATATTGACCGTTCAATATAAAAAATATAGGAGGGTTTTAGTATGTCTACGAAATTACTGTTTAGCCCTATCAAAATTAATGAATTAACTTTATCATCACGAGTTATCATGGGATCGATGCACGTCGGTTTAGAAGGGGAAGAAAATGGCCTTGAAAAATTAACAGCCTTTTACAAGGAACGTGCGAAAAACAAGGTCGGATTAATTGTCACCGGTGGTGCTGCAGTATGCCCAGAGGGGAGTGGTGGACTTCACTTTATGTCAATGTACAAAGACGAGGATGTGGAGTACTGCAAATCATTAACCGATGGAGTTCATGAGGTTGGTGGAAAGATCGCCCTGCAGCTTTTCCATGCCGGACGCTATGCCTATCAGGCATTAACAGGCTGTGACGTCGTTGCTCCGTCTGCGATCCAATCGCCAATTAATCCTGATCTGCCTGTTGCATTAACTGCTGAACAGGTTCGCGCGACCATCGACGCTTTTGGTAGCGCTGCCAAACGAGCAAAAGCTGCTGGCTTTGATGCTGTGGAAATTATGGGTTCCGAGGGGTACTTAATCAATCAATTTACCTCACCAGTAACGAATCAACGTACCGATGAGTGGGGTGGATCATTTGAAAATCGTCTCCGTTTTTCGCTTGAAATTGTCAAAGCCGTTCGCGAGAATGTAGGGCCGACGTATCCAATTATTTTTCGAATGTCAGGCTTGGATTTAATCGAAAATAGTACAACAGAAGAAGAAACAGCGATTTGGGCAAAGGAGTTAGAAAAGGCTGGGGTTGACCTCTTAAACATCGGAATTGGCTGGCACGAATCAAAGGTACCGACGATTTCAATGAAGGTTCCTCGTAACCGCTTCGTTCCAGTGGCTACGGCTATTAAACAACAAGTCTCTATTCCAGTAATCGCAAGTAACCGCATTAACAATCCGGACGACGCAGAGCAAATTTTACAGGATGGAAAAGCAGATCTGATCTCCATGGCCCGTCCGTTTTTAGCAGACCCTGCGATTTTAACAAAAGCTTACGAAAATAGAACAGAGGATATTAACACTTGTATCGCCTGTAACCAAGCCTGTTTAGATCATGTCTTCGAACTGAAACCGGCCTCCTGTCTCGTCAATCCTGAAGCAGGTCGAGAACTAGAGTTGACGATTGTTCCTGCTACAACGAAAAAACATGTCTTGGTAGTCGGTGCTGGTCCTGGCGGGATGGAAACAGCGAGAGTACTAGCACTCCGTGGTCATCAAGTTACGTTAGTCGATCAAAGTCCTGCGATTGGCGGACAGTTGAACTTTTCAAGGATCGTTCCCGGGAAAAGCGAGTTTGACGAAACACTCCGTTACTATAGAGTCCAGCTTGAAAAATTAGGTGTGAAAACTCTACTAAACTATCAGCTGACTGACAATGACCCGCTGCTGGAAAAAGTAGATGAGGTTGTTGTGGCAACTGGGGTTGAACCACGAAAACCAGATATCCCTGGCATCGAAAAAGCGGCTTCCTATAAGAGTATGTTTGAAGGAACGGTCGATGTGAAAGACAACATTGTGATTATCGGTGGCGGCGGCGTTGCCTGTGATTTAGCCTTTCTCTTAAAAGCAAAAGGTGCGAAACAAATTACCTTGCTTCAGCGAAGCAAAGCTTTTGCTAAAGGCATAGGTAAAACGACGCGTTGGGCGACGTTGATGGAATTAAAAATGAAGCACGTGAAAATGATCGGTGGTATCTCAGAGTACAAATCAATTTCCGAGGAAGGCATCGTATTTTTCCAAAATGGAGAAGAGCAGACGATCCCCGCTGATCTAGTTGTATACGCAAGTGGACAGCTGGTTAACAACAGCTTGTATGAGAAACTTGCGGCTAACGGCAAAACAGTTCATTTGATCGGTGGCGCAAAAGAGGCTAGTGAGCTCGATGCAAAAAAAGCAATTTATGATGGAGCAGTTGTTGCTAGATTAATATAAAAGGAGTGGGGAACATGAATACAGTTTTATACGAGGTTCAAGCGGGTATTGCGACGATTACGATGAACCGACCAGAGGTTAGGAATGCGATTAATTTAGAAATGCACGAGGATTTGCAGCAAGCATTTACAGAGGCTGGTAACGATGAAAATGTTCGAGTCATTATCCTTCAAGGGCGTGACGGTGCTTTCTCAAGTGGTGCTGATTTAAAGAGTATCCCCGTTGAGAACTTCGCTTCCTTTGACCATGGCGATTACCTTGCGAAAACGTACAATAGGCTGATCGAAATTATTGAGTCGATTGATAAACCGATTATCGCTTATTTGAACGGGACTAGTGTTGGGGCGGGCCTTAGCATTGCGCTTGCTTGTGACTTCCGTTATGCTGATGCCAATGCTGTTATGGGAGTGAGTTTTCTAAAAATTGGTCTTGTGCCAGATGCCGGTGCTTCTTATTACTTGCCAAGGATTGTCGGGTTACAAAAGGCGTTAGAGCTTTGCTTAGGTGAGCCGATTACAGCTGAAGCAGCTTTAGGGTGCGGGCTTATCAATCAGATCGGTTCACCAGCTGAATTTGCGCAAAAATTAACTCGTGTACCGCTTACTAGTTACGGGTTAATGAAGAAAAATATGCGCAACTCATTTGATAAGTCGTTAGCAGAAGTGTTAGAGATGGAAGTTGAGACTCAGCGCAAAGCTGGCAAGTCGCCTGAACATATTCAAGCCATTCAGAGTTTTGTTAAGAAAAGATAAGCGCAAGTGGTGTGAGGTGTTCTCACACCACTTTTTTTAGGTTCACTAAATTTGGTTTTTAAATTGGTAAATAGTATAATGAGCATGTATATGAAGTTTTTGAGGGAGTGAATTAGAATGAGTGAAGCAGCTAAAACGCTAGAAGGCTGGTATTGTTTACACGATTTCAGAGCAATGAACTGGGAAAAGTGGAAGTACCTTTCTACAGAAGATCGCCAATCAATTACAAATGAATTATTAGGTTTATTAGAAAAATGGGAAGTAACAGAAGCAATGAAAGTCGGAAGCCATGCGCTTTACAGCATTGTTGGCCAAAAGGCTGATTTGTCATTTATGCTTTTACGTCCAACAATGGAAGAGCTAAATGAAATTGAGAATGCATTTAACAAAACTCGTTTTGCAGAATATACAATTCCTACATACTCTTACGTTTCAGTAGTAGAATTAAGTAACTATCTACCACCAAGTGTAGACCCTAACAAAGATCCGGAAATCCAAGCTCGTCTTAAACCTATTTTGCCAAAAGCAAAGCATATTTGTTTCTATCCAATGAACAAGAAACGCGAAGGCAACGACAACTGGTACATGCTTTCTATGGATGAGCGTAAAGACATGATGCGTAGCCACGGCATGATTGGTAGAGGTTATGCGGGTAAAGTAAAGCAGATCATTACTGGATCTGTAGGTTTTGACGATTGGGAATGGGGCGTAACTTTATTCTCAGATGACGTACTACAGTTTAAAAAGCTTGTTTATGAAATGCGTTTTGACGAAGTAAGTGCTCGTTTCGGTGAATTCGGTTCATTCTTCGTTGGAAACCTTTTATTAAAAGATACATTACCAAAGTATCTACACGTTTAGTTGATGACCGAGCACATGTCCAGTTGGGCTGTGCTTGGTTTTTTGATGATTTTGGTGGATGTGCGGTTGTGCCTAGTTATAGAGGAGTTACTTTTAAGTTGGTTAGTCGTAATAAACATTTTCCGAACCGAATTTTCCTAATTATTGGTAAAGTTAGTCATAATAAACTCCCTTTTAAACCACATTCTCCTAGTTATTGGTAAAGTTAGTCATAATAAACTCTCTTTTAAACCGAATTCTCCTAGTTATTGGTAAAGTTAGTCATAATAAACTCTCTTTTAAACCGCATTCTCCTAGTTATTGGTAAAGTTAGTCATAATAAACTCACTACTAAACCCAATTCCCCTAGTTATTGGTAAAGTTAGTCATAATAAACTCTCTTTTAAACCTGACTCTCCTAATTATTGGTAAAGTTAGTCATGATAAACTCACTATTAAGCCTAATTCTCCTAGTTATTGGTAAAGTTAGTCATAATAAACTCTCTTTTAAACTGCATTCTCCTAGTTATTGGTAAAGTTAGTCATAATAAACTTTCTTTTAAACCAAGTTTCCCTAGTTATTGGTAAAGTTAGTCATAATAAACTCTCTTTTAAACCTAATTCTCCTAACTTTCGGTAAACCTAGTCATAATAAAACCACATTCACCCCCTATCTCTACATAACCTGTATAGACAACCAAATACTCTCTAATATTCTCCTAACCCATGAGATAGTCACTCAAAATCCCCCTCCAACCATGCCAAATCCTAAGACTATATTTCTAAATCTAATAATTCATAAATCATAATTCTCAAACATACGAATAGGATAGTGGAAGGAAGTTATAGCAATACACGTTGATTACCTGTAGTTTTATTTATGCCAATATAACAGTAATAATCTTGCTCCTTATCAGTCATCTTTGTAGCTTACATAACTTTAGGAGGTGAGTATAAATGGCAGTCATTAAAGCTACAGAAAATGATATTAAAGTATTGGCACGTTTAATGAGAGCCGAAGCCGAGGGTGAAGGAGAACTCGGAATGCTGATGGCTGGTAATGTCATGGTAAATCGAACTCGTGTCGACTGTCTTGATTTTAGAGATGTTAACACAATCGATAGGATGGCATTCCAATCGCCAGGTGGTTTTGAAGCTGTGCAAAAAGGCTATTTCTATCAAGCTGCAAGAGAGCGTGAAGTTCGCTTGGCTAGAAAAGTTGTCAAAGGCGAACGTCACCACCCAGCTGAATTCGCGTTATGGTTTTTCCGTCCTGAAGGATCATGTCCTGCTCAATGGTGGGGCCAATGGAATTCAGGAAGATATAAGCTCCATTGTTTCTATACGCCACTAGCTAGCGAATGTCCATCTGTTTATTCAACATACTAATTCATTATATTCATTCATATATAAAGGAGTGATCTCATGTATCAATACCCGCAATATCCATGGATGCAGCAACAAATGCAAACTACAGATACTACAACACTACCTTATCAAATTCCACCACAGCAGCAGTTTTTCCCTGGTGCTCCTATGCCGTCAGTTCCGCCAGGGTTTACACAGCAATTTCCAATGACACCAACTCAGCAACCTGGCATGCTTCCTCTTGAACAGTCTTATATTGAGAATATTTTACGTTTAAACCGCGGTAGAACAGGAACGTTTTATCTAACATATGAAAATAACGTTGAATGGAATGCAAAAATTTTTAGAGGCGTTGTTGAAGAAGCTGGTCGTGACCATATTATTATTAGTGACCCTTCATCAGGAAAGTACTACTTATTACTTATGATTAATTTAGACTATGTTGTTTTTGATGAGCCAATTGCCTATGATGTTGGCTTCGGTATGGTACCAGGTACTACAGCAGCTCCTACACCAACTGTACCGCCGACGTTAGCTACTTACTCACCGAGATAAATAAAACAAGAGGCTCTTCACACGAAGGGCCTCTTAATTCTTATACTGCTCGAAACGCTGCTAGGGCTAATAACACCCATCCTATCATAAAAAACAATCCGCCGATTGGTGTAATTGCTCCAAGTATTTTGATACCTGAGATGCTTAATATGTACAAGCTTCCTGAGAAAAAAATGATCCCGATGAACATTGCCCAACCAGCCCACGTAAGCATCGCTGGGTTTCCTAATCGATCAGCAACTACTGCAATAATTAGAATAGCAATGGCATGGATCATGTGGTAATGAACGCCTGTTTGATATATTTCAAGCATTCTCTCCGTTAACTTTCCTTGTAAGCCATGAGCACCAAAAGCCCCAAGCCCTACAGCGATTAACATGTTAATACTTCCAATCATTAAAAATAATTTTAACATAGCTCCTATGCTCCTTTTCCAATTTGTTACTCTTCACAAAGAATAGCATAGAAACTTTGCTTCTACAAAATTAACGGTTTTTCAAATAGACTTCTAAGGCCTGACGCAATTGTTTTTTCTCATCATCATTATCGGCATGGACAATAATGTGGTCGCCCTTTAACTCAATTTCGAGATTTTGAAATCCCTGTCGTTCTAAAAAGTCACCAATATCGTGAAAGTCTTCATTTTGAGCATAAAGGGTTTTATCACCTACATACTGCCCCTCAACAAACACTTCGTAGCTATCTTCATTTAACTTTACATCCTCTGCTAATCCGCCACCGCGTGTAAAGAAAAAGATCGGAATTCCCATACCAGTTGAATTATTTAACATTTTATAACCTCCAAAGAAAGAGTAATTACCTTCTTAATTTGGTCTATACCCGCGATTATTATTAGGCTGTTTCTGCAAAGTTTGTTGCTTTCGTAAAAATCCCAAAAGACGGATTTTTACACAAATTACTAAGAATTCACCACTAATTTATCAAGTTGCTCTTTTCTTACAAAATTTATTGGCTGATATCTTCATCTAGGGTATTGTTCCGATTATTCTAGGTTAGAAAAGCCACAATGTTTACGAAAAAAACCTATTATTAGGACGTTTCCGCAAAGTTTGTTGCTTTCGTCGTAAAAATACCAAAAGACCGATTTTTACACAAATTACTAAGAATTCACCACTAATTTATCAAGTTGCTCTTTTCTCACATAATATATTGGCTGATATCTTCATCTAGGGTATTGTTCCGATTATTTTAGGTTAGAAAAGCCACAATGTTTACGAAAAGAGCCTATTATTAAAAATCAAATAAACTATCACTATCAGGTTTTTCATGAGTAACTAGCTTAGGTTTTTCAGCTGATTGCCTTGGGGCACTTACAGTTGCCGGACGCTCGTCTTTCTCTGCTTCTAACAGCAAGTCACAATAGGCTTTTATACTAATTAAATCTTCGGTAAGTTTTTCACCTGTATGTATTTTGGCTGCTACTACTCGTTCTTCAATCTTCTTTAAAATGATTTCTCTCATGCTTTCCCCTCACTTACATTTTTTTGAGGTAGGATCACTTCCACGATCGTTCCTTTTCCAACAACACTACTAAACAACATCTTCCCTCGGTGATTTTCAATAATTTTTAAACTGACCATTAGTCCAAGTCCTGTACCTGATTCCTTGGTCGTATAAAACGGCTTCCCAAGCGTAGCAAGCTGTTCTTCCGGTATTCCAGTGCCTTCATCGAAAATTCGTATTTTTGCCTCGTTCTCTTCTTCTAAAAGCTCAATCGTCACAACACCACCATTGGGCATTGCTTCAATTCCATTTTTAACTAGATTTATCAACACTTGCTTTATTTGATTTTCTTCGCATTCAATGTCAATAGCATTGTTAGGTTGTTTTATCTCGATAGCTACATTTTTGAAATGTGCTTCGGCATTTAGTAATGTTACGACCTGCTGAACAATTAGATTTAAATCTTTAGTTTCGAGTTGCATTGAATTTGGTTTTGAAATATCGAGAAATTCGCTAATGATCAAATTCATACGAGTTAGCTCTTTATCGATAATATCAACGTGTTGCAGCTCTTTATGGTCTTCTTTTAGTAATTGTATATAACCTGAGATCACTGACAATGGATTTCGAATTTCATGCGCCACTCCAGCTGCCAGCTGTCCAACAGTCGCAAGCTTATCTGAGTTTACGAGTAGCTGCTCGGTTTCACGTTTTTCTCGCTCAAGCTCATTTTTTAATTTGTCATTAAATCTTGTAGCATAGATTAAAAAGATTGTCACAAAAACCGCAAATAAAGAGATATAGGAAATATCTTCCCTGTCCATAAAAGGAAAGATCTCTTCAAAATAAAAGGAATACGAGAAGTTTGTAAAAGACAACGTATAAAATCCAGCTAGAAAAATTGGTTTATAGTCTTGATAAATTGAACTGAGAATTAAGGCAAACCATATGTAGATAAAATTAATAAATAATGGCTCATAAATCGTTAGTGTAATAAAAAAGCCATAAATAATGGTTACGACTAAATAAGGTGTTTTCTCGATCAACCATTGCTTACGAACTAGCATAGTTGCGAAAAAGCAACTAATAAAACCAGCGGGTAAAATGACTACCAAAATCGCTGGATCAACAAAGATATTTGTTACTACTGAAAAAAGTAGAAAAAGCCAAAGGAGTTTCGCCATGAGCTGATTGCGTTTATGGATGAGCTTAGTATGTTCGTTCATATATCCTCCACATACAACAACATTCGAGTAATTTCGTTAATATTTTCCAATATTATACCATTATAGACAAATTAGGTCATCATCAAATGATAATGACCTAATTTATTATTATTAAATTGGTAAAACAATAAGAAATGTACTTCCTTTTCCTAGTTCCGAGCGGACTTCAATTTTCCCGTTCATTTCTTCGATAATTCGGAAGCTTGTCGCTAATCCTAACCCAGTTCCTGTTGTCTTTTTCGTAAAAAATGGTGTCCCAAGTTTCTCAATTGTCTGTTCGTCCATGCCAGTACCGGTATCTTCAATGCGAATAGACATCTTGCCTTCATTAAGAAGGCGTTTCGTAGCAACGGTTAACGTGCCCCCATCTTGCATGGACTCCACCGCATTCTGAATGATATTAATCAAAACTTGCTTCAACTTATTTGAATCAGCAAAAATTGTAGGCAGTCTGTCCAATTCTTTGACTAATGTAATCTCTTTCTGACCAAATTGTGAGTTTTGAAGAGTTAGTATATCTTCTAAAAGAGAAACTACTTCAGTATCAGAATTAGAGCCTTTTATTTTAGGGCTTGCTACATTAAGCAAATCGCTAATATAATGGTTTACCCTATCAATTTCATTAATAACGAGTTCATAATCTCTTTTCTTCGTCACATCCTCTTTACTGTACAATTGAATGAAACCTCTGATAATCGTTAGAGGATTTCGTATTTCATGCGCCAGACCAGCTGCCATTTCCCCAGCAACTTTCAACTTTTCGGAACGAAACAACTCTTGTTCCATTTGTTTCTTTTCAGTAAGGTCATTCATGATAATTAACAATTCCTCTTCCTCAAGCACTTCTAGGGAAGGTAAAGATGACAAACTAATAAAGTAGTGTCGATTTTCACACTGAACTTCATACCTCTTGTCTTCATTTATATAATTTAGGAGTTGACTTGAAGCTATGAACTCTTGAAATGTTACAGACTCAGCTGCAACGTCCGTGATCGGTCGATTTATTACTTTACTTTTAGGCAATTCAAACCAACGCTCACAGGTACGATTAAATGTAGTAATGATCTGATTTCGTTTGTTTATGGAAAATACACCGTTATCAGTTGTTTCAATGATCAACGTCGATTTTTTATGTACGCGTTCACGTTCAGCAAGCTCGTTAGTCATTTTCATAAAAGTCTGATTTAGCAAGTCAATCTCTTCATAGCTATTATTAACTAGAGACGGCAATGGTTTTCCAATCGCAAAGTCTGACGTTGCCTCCACTAACTTTTCTACAGGGTCAACAATAAACCTAGATAATTTAAACACAGCAATCGTCGTTAGAAAAAGCACTAGTCCTATGACAATTAGATAGTTTAACAGAAGCTCATGTAGAGGTGAAAAAACTGCTTTTCTTGATACAGACATGCCTACAAACCAGTCTTCAGCCAAACCTTCCATACTTTTAATTTGGACATAAAACAATACTAGATCTGTTTCCTCATTATGAAAAATCTTTTGGTCATTACTTTTCTCAAAAACAACCTCAGCTGTTAGATTATTTATTTCTAAATGATTTTCATTCAATATTTTTTCTTGATATGGATGAGCAATAATAACTCCACTTTTATTAAGTAAGAAAGCATAGCCGTTTAATCCAACCATTTGTTCAAGCTCTGAAAATTTATTAAATGTTCTCCAAAGATAATTCAGGTCAAACAGTGGCGAAATGACACCAACTATATTTCCATTGGTATCCCAAACCGGAGCTGACATAATTAACACAGGTTCTTCAAGTATCGGTGAGTAATAAATATCTGATAAGTAAATCTCACCTTCCATTGACGCTTTAAACCATTTTCGATCACTAATATCATGACCTATCACTTTTTCATTAACGCTGATCTCGGCAATTCCCTCAGGATTAACGAAGATGACATCTGAATAGATATTATAAATATCTAAAAAGACTTTAAACTGCTCCTCAATCTCTTCTTTGCTAGAACTCGGTTCCGCCAAGACAGGGTTGTTTGCTAGATATTTCAGGTCAGATAATCGTTCTAGTAACAGAAGCTCAATATCTAAAGCAATCTCATTTGAGTATGTAAGGAGCGATTGTTCTATGAATTTCGTAAGCTCTTGCTTTTGCGATTGATAGGATATATATCCTAGGAACAATAGCGGAATAAATGTAATTAAAAGAAAAAAGCCTAGCAGCTTACTTCTTAATGTTTTAAACATAGGACAACTCCTGACTGATACAACTTAAGCTATACTCTATTTTACCTTGAAACGCGGTAAAAATCGACAAAATTCTATGTTTTATACATTGTTTTTGGCGTTTATTAGCAGGTAATTGTTTCCTATATTTTCATTGTCTTTAACGTAATAACCTTGATATAAATAGAAAAGAGGCCTTTTACAGCCTCTCCGGAAATATATTTTACTGATATAATTTATACAGTGCTTGAGTTCCACTATTTTCCTGACCCTGTTGAGCCAGCTTTTCATAGGATTCCTTCGCTAATTTTAAGCCAGGAGTTAAAAGTCCCATTTCTTCCGCAGACTCAAGAGCAATCGTCATATCCTTAATAAAGTGCTTAATATAAAAACCTGGTTCAAAGTTCCCATGAATCATTTTAGGTGCTAAGTTACTCAATGACCAGCTGCCAGCCGCCCCTGTTTGAATCGTTTGTAACACCGTTTCAGCAGATAACCCTGCTTTTTCAGCATAGGCCACTGCTTCACAAACACCAATCATACCTGAAGCAATCGCGATTTGGTTGCACATTTTCGTATGCTGACCTGCGCCCGCTCCACCTTGTAGCATAATATTACTACCCATTTTTTCAAGGATTGGTAACACCGCTTGAAAGTCAGCCTCATCTCCACCAACCATAATCGCTAGTCTAGCTTCTTTTGCACCGATTTCACCACCAGAAACAGGAGCATCTAAGGCATGCATGTCACGTTTCTTTGCTTCCTCATGGATCGCCACTGCCAATGCTGGCTTAGACGTTGTCATATCAATGAAATATGTACCTTTTCTCGCGTGGTTCAGTAAGCCATTTGCCCCAAGGTAGACCTCTTCCACGTCATGAGGATAGCCAACAATCGTAATAATCACATCAGCAGTTTCTGCTACCTCTTTCACCGTATTTTTCCACTCGGCTCCAGCCTCAAGCAATGGCAACGCCTTCTCTTTGGTTCGATTGTAAACAACAACCTCATAGCCCGCGTTCATCAGGTGCGAAGCCATGTGGACCCCCATCACACCAACACCAATAAACCCAATCTTCTTCTCCATTCGTTCTCCTCCTCGACTATTTGATTTCATCTGGGTGAAGACCCGTTCGGAAGTCTTCATTTAAGCCAGAAATTAGCTTCATATCTTCTTGCGATATCTCAAAATCGAATATGTCCGCATTTTCTTTAATTCGCTTTACAGTCACAGACTTCGGAATGGTCACAACACCATTTTGTAAGTCCCAACGTAAGACAATCTGTGCCGGTGATTTCTGATATTTTTCTGCTAGCTCAACTAAGGTTGGATTGCCCAATATTTGACCTCTAGCTAACGGACTCCATGCCTCTAGTTGAATTTGTTGTTCCTTGCAGTAGCGAAGCAGTGGCTCTTGAGTCAGAAGTGGATGGTATTCAACCTGATTTACCATCGGCTTGACTTCACAGATTGAAAATACATCCTCTATGTGATGAATTTGAAAGTTACTTACGCCAATCGCTCGAACCAACCCATCTTTATAAAGCTTTTCAAGCGCTCGCCATGTATCTAAATACTTGCCAGGAACCGCCCAGTGAATCAGGTATAAGTCAATGTAGTCTAGCCCTAACTTTTTATAACTTTCATCAAAGGCACGCAGCGTCGACTCGTAGCCCTGATCTGGATTTTTGACCTTTGTCGTTACAAAGATTTCTTCTCTCGCGATCCCGCTGTTTCTTACTGCCTTACCCACACCAACCTCATTTTCGTAAAAGGCTGCCGTGTCAATGCTTCGATATCCCACCTCAAAAGCTGTATGTATGCTTTCTTCGACCTGCTGACCCTCTTCTACCTTATAAACGCCAAATCCTAACCACGGCATGTTTACGCCGTTATGTAGGACTGTTGTGTCTTGAATTGATTTCATACCTAACCTCCTCACTTTTCTTTATCGTACTGATTTGGAATTCTCCAGTCAATTTTTGACAATCCTTTTTCCTGTAAAAAATGGTTGGCTACCGAAAACGGTTGACTACCGAAGAAGCCGCGGTTTGCCGAAAACGGACTTGGGTGCGCGGACTCAAGGATCAGATGATGCGGCTCTGTAATCAGCGTACGTTTCTGCGCGGCATGTTTGCCCCATAGAATAAAGACGACTGGTTGTTCTCGCTCATTAAGTAAGGATATAATCTTATCGGTGAAGATCTCCCAACCAATTCCCTTGTGGGAATTTGGAGTTTTTTCTCTTACACTTAAGACCGTATTTAATAAGAGCACCCCTTGGTTTGCCCACGCTTGCAAATTCCCATGAGTAGGGATTGGATGACCTAAGTCTGCCTCTAACTCTTTATAGATGTTCTTTAAGCTTGGCGGTACTTTCACACCTTTTTGAACAGAAAAGCTCAACCCATGCGCTTGACCTGGGCCATGGTAAGGGTCCTGTCCTAGGATAACAACTTTCGTATTTTCATAAGAAGTAGAGCTTAGCGCATTAAAACGATCTTCTTGGTTTGGGTACACAGGACCTGCTTCGTTTTGTAAGATTTGTTCTATTTGTTTAAAGTACGGTTTTTCAAATTCTTCTTTTAGAAGTTGGAACCAATCATTTTTTATCATCACTAAATTCCTTTACTTTTTTTATGAATTTCATAATTCAATATTATCGCCATTACGATACTAAATGTAGTTGCGTTAAAACATTCGCAACTACATTTAGTTCAATATGGCTCGATTAAGGTAATTATGAAATTCATCTATTTGTTATCACTATTATACTGTTATGGTTATAGTAAGAGTAACGGAAAGTTTGGAGGTTTCAAAATGAAAGCAATAAACGTTGTTGGTGCCGTTATCCAGAACGAACAAGGCGAAATTTTGTGCGCCTTACGCTCTTCAACCATGTCGATGCCAAACCTATGGGAATTCCCTGGAGGTAAAATTAAAGAAGGCGAGGCTCCTGAAGAAGCTCTCGTGCGGGAAATTCAAGAAGAGCTGGGCTGCAGACTACAAGTCGGTGAGTTGGTTGCCAACATTGTACACGAGTATCCTACGATTAAAGTGAGGCTGCTTACCTACCACGCCAAGATTATTGAAGGTGAACCAAAAGCGCTAGAGCATGCGGAGCTGCGTTGGGTTAGCAAGGACCATTTAACCTCTATTGAGTGGGCTCCGGCAGATTTGCCAACGGTGGCGAGGGTAGTGGAGTAGCACCCAAAAGAGCTTAAATGATGACTAAGCTCTTCTCCTTTTTTACAAGTCTAGGCTCAAACTTAACCAAATGATTGAAAAAACACCTTATTTGATAGAATAATTAACCTAAATGATTGAATAGTCCCAGCAAATGATCGAATAAATCAACCAATTGATAGAATACTCCTTGCAAATGATCGTATAACTGAAAAGAAGAGCCTAGCCCCCAGGCTAAGCTCTTCTCCTTTTTGTAAGTTCTAGGCTTAAACTTAACCAAATGATTGAAAAACAACCTTATTTGATAGAATAACTTATCTAAATGATCGTATTAATTAGCCAATTGATAGAATAATTCCAGCAAATGATCGAATAACGATAATAAAAGAACTTAGCCACCAGGCTAAGCTCTTTTTTCTATCTTAAAACTGCATTTTTGCTTCTAAAAAGCTCTTTAATTCTGCAATTGCTACGCGAGTTTGTTCCATTGTGTCACGGTCACGTACTGTTACCATGTTGTCTTCTTGTGAGTCGAAGTCATACGTGATACAGAATGGTGTGCCGATCTCATCATGGCGACGGTAACGTTTCCCGATTGAGCCTGCTTCGTCGTAATCAACCATGAAGTGTTTTGCTAAATCAGCAAATACGGCATTGGCACCTTCAGATAATTTTTTCGATAACGGCAGTACTGCAGCTTTAAAAGGTGCTAATGCTGGGTGTAACTGCATTACTGTACGGCTTGTTCCGTCCTCTAACTCTTCTTCTTTATAAGCATCAATTAGGAACGCTAATGTTACACGGTCAGCACCTAGTGAAGGCTCAATGCAGTATGGAATGTAGCGCTCGTTTGTTTCTTGATCAAGGTAGTTGAAGTCTTCACCTGAGAACTCCATATGCTGCTTTAAGTCAAAATCAGTACGAGATGCAACACCCCAAAGCTCGCCCCAACCAAATGGGAACTTATATTCAAAGTCAGTAGTTGCATTACTGTAGTGAGATAACTCATCATCAGCATGATCACGCATACGTACATTTTCCTTTGACAAGCCAAGTCCAGATAACCATTTATCAGCTTCTTCTTTCCAGAAATCGAACCATTTTAGTTCTTCACCTGGCTTACAGAAAAACTCAAGCTCCATTTGTTCAAACTCACGAGTACGGAACGTGAAGTTTCCTGGTGTAATTTCATTACGGAAACTCTTCCCGATTTGACCAATACCAAACGGTAACTTTTTGCGCATCGTTCTTTGCACATTTTTAAAGTTTACAAAAATCCCTTGTGCTGTTTCAGGACGAAGGAAGATTTCATTTGTACTTGTTTCCGTTACCCCTTGGAAAGTTTTAAACATTAAGTTGAACTGACGAATTGACGTGTAATCCATCGCTCCACAATCAGGACAAGCAATGTTATGTTCGTGGATTAGCTCTTCCATTTTTTCAAAAGAAAGACCATCAACAACCATTTCAATTCCTTTAGCGTCTAACGCAATTTCAATGATCTTGTCAGCACGGTGTCTTGCTTTACATTTCTTACAGTCAATCATCGGGTCGTTAAAGTTGCCAATATGACCTGATGCTTCCCACGTACGAGGGTTCATCAAGATAGCTGCATCAAGACCAACATTATATGGCGACTCTTGAATAAATTTTTGCCACCAAGCTTTCTTCACATTGTTCTTAAGCTCAACACCTAGAGGACCGTAATCCCATGTGTTTGCTAATCCTCCGTAGATTTCAGACCCAGGGAAGATAAACCCGCGGTGCTTTGCATGTGATACGATTTGATCCATTGTTACCTTTGACATGTTACCCACTCCTTTTTTTAGTGGTGCCTGGCACCCTTCATGGACAATTTCTTTCATTTTTCCACTTCAGGCGGACACTCATAATAAAATCTATTGAAAAGCCGTTAAAGACTAAGAAGTAAATAAAAAACTCCCGTCCATAGGCTTCTCTAGCCTAGGGACGAGAGTTGTCTCCCGCGGTTCCACCCTAGTTGGTACACAATAAATGCATACCCACTTTATCAAAAAAACTCCAGACTGCCGTTTCATTAAATGTCTTCGCTAGGCTCTCACCACCCCTAGCTCGCTTGGGAAGATTGATTTAATTACTATATGTCTTTCAACGTCTCTTATTTAATTGGTTAATTTTGTTGTTTATCATACCAGATGTTACAACTATTCGTCAAACCTATTTTCGTTATAAATCAATGAAATTATACATATGTCACAAATTTTTACCTTACATAACCCACACGCCAATGTGAAAAATATAACCGAAGCCAAAACCAAAAGGAGATGACCAACAATGGGACGCGCACGCAAACAAAAAGCACGCGATAAAAACAAGCAAAGCTTACCGCAAACACCTCGTAAAGACATCGCAACTACTGACGATGATCTACAGTGGGCAAAAGAAATTGACGGAAAGTATGACGAGAGAGATTGATTTATTTATTCATCAGAGAACGTGTAATTCTGCACGTTCTCTTTTCTTGCTTTCCTACCTAGTCTAACCCTTGCTGATACTCTTCCCACTTTTCACATAGTCTTTCGTAAGTAATTTCACTTGTTTTGTCCACTTGCCAGTGCGCTCGCTGCATTTCTTTATGGGCACCAACACCTACTGCAAACATCTCAGCTTTTAAAATACCTGTTAGACCTGCTTCTCCATCTTCAATGGCGACACATTTTCTTCGATCTACACTAAGACCTTTTGCTGCTGCTATAAATATCTCAGGACTTGGCTTGCCATGTTTTATTTGTTTGATATCGACGATATAATCTAAATAATTTTCTATACCTAGCTTCTCTACCACAGTATGTGCATTCGAACTTGAAGATGCTAGTCCCGTTTTAATGTCATGTGTTTTTAACTCCTTTAGAAATTCAACCATTCCTGGAAGAAGGTCTTTAGCAGAAAGACTACCTAGTAACTCACGGTAATATAAGGACTTACGGTCTCCTATTTCATGGATTTCCTCTTGCGTGTAGAGATCTAGTTTACTCCCTAACATGATCTCGACTGTCTTATAGCGATTAAGTCCTTGAAGCCTCTGATTTAATTGCCGTTCATATGAAACGTTTAGTTCATCTGCCAGTCGTTTTCCAGCTATAAAATAGAGCTCAACAGTGTTTGCAATAACACCATCAAGGTCAAAAATCACTGCTTCTAGCTTCTTTACCATTCTAAATCCTCCCCTCACCTAAAAAGACCTCTAACCTAAGTCAGAGGACCTGTATTACACCAATCTTCTTCTTATTGAAGAACTCACGATATCAATAATTGTAACTGTCACAATAATAATGATCAACATCATTCCGACCGCTTCCCAGTTTCGCTGGTTAGAAGCCAGAATTAATGGGGCCCCAATCCCTCCAGCACCAACGATCCCTAGAACCGATGATGACCTGACGTCAATCTCATAGCGGTACAATGCATAGGATGAAAACTCCGGAATATCTTGAGGTAAAACCGCAAACCACATTACTTGAATACAGTTTGCACCTGTTGCTTTTAGTGCGTCAACCACATGCATATCAATTGACTCAATTACCTCGGAGTAGAGTTCCCTAACATCCGATCGCTAATACCCCGGCAAATGGACCCATTCCGACGGCAGAAACGAAGATAATCGCAAACATGATTTCCGAAAACGCTCGAATTGCGTTTAAAATCGATTTTCCTACGGCAGAAAAGTGTCCAGCCACATTATTTGCAGCTAAAAAGCCAACTGGAATAGCTAATATCGAACCAATTAAGGTACCAGCATAGGCAATTGCGACTGTTTCTAACATAAAGTCAAGATACATCGGAACTTGCGTTAACACCTTTTCTGTAAAGAATGGCTCCCAAAATAATCTTCTTAGAATTAACCAAGCTTGTCCTGGTCGTGCTCTTGAGGCAAGATCTGTTTGGGTAAAAGCAATGTAATAGAGAAATGCCATAAATAAGGTAATAAGGGTAAAACGGATCCAATATTTGGTTGTGTCTGGTCTTTGTACGATAATTGGACCATTACTCATTATACTAACCTCTTTCTTACATTCGTACTTACTACATCAATCACGGTAACCCCTACAAATGTTAAAAATATAATGGTGGATACGTTACCATAGTTAAATAAGGACAGCTGCTGTTTTAAAATTAAGCCGACGCCACCGGCACCAACAAATCCTAATACAACAGAAGCACGAACATTAATTTCAAGTACATATAAAGAATAAGAAACATACTGGGGCAAAATTTGTGGGATAGCACCGAACCAAATTATTTGAATAATATTTCCGCCTGTAGCTCGAATTGCTTCTAGTGGCCCAGGATCAATCGCCTCCACAGTCTCACTAATTAATTTTACAAGTATCCCTAATGAAAATAAGAACAACGCATTTACCCTTCTACAAGTCCTGTGTAATCTACTAGTACTTGTGCTTGGATATCTACCCCTAATACCTCGGAAAGACGTTCAGCTAACGGTTCAACTGTGTCTGCAATTTTGTCAGCGTCTTGAGACGGTACAAATCCCATGACTAAAGATGTAACTTCCTCTGCAGTTTCCGGTGCAGCATCTGTTCCTGGTGTTGTCTCTGGGGCCGGTTCTGCCGCTTGACCACAACCTGATAAGACAATAAATAAAGCAGTTAAAAATGCTTAATATTTTCTCTTCAACTTATTTTTACTTTCATTTCTGATTTTCCAGTTACTATTGGTAATAAAATACAGTAACTATGCAATGAAAAACTAAAGATAATTTATTAAATAGGTAAAGAAACATGTTATCCTTAAATTAACGGAATTCACTTTCCGATGCATGAAATTTAGGAGGCATTTATTTTTGAAAAAATGTTTTTTCTTCATTCCAATTGTAATTCTATTATTAAGTCCTATTATCTATTGGTTTATTTCTAGTAGTACCAGTCTGAACATCGTTATTATTGATAAGACAGTACCTGTTAAAGACTACCGAGAACATAACGGACTTACTTGGCTGTTAAATCACAAAAAAGTTATCAAAACGGATACGGGGGCAAGCTATGATGCTAGCCAGGATTATTATGGTTTCTTTCCTTTACCAAATAACAGCTATGAAATTCTCGAACTACCGTCTGACTTAGAAGATGTTGATTTGATATACATAGCTGATACTTATGGGGTATTCGAAGAAGAGTTTTATGGAGAAAACAGAGGGGAACGCTCCGAAAAGATTTATGGAGGAATTACAACTGAAGAAATATCAGTCATTCACCATTATCTAAAAACTCAAAATGCAACATTAGTTGCTGAATTTAATAGCTTTGCTAGCCCTACTTCTCCAGAGGCGAGAAACGCACTAACAAGCCTTTTATCGCTAGATTGGGATGGTTGGATTGGGCGATACATGGTAGAGCTTAATTCTAAATTGTCTGAGGAAGTCCCTCAATGGGCAATTGATCAATATGAGGCACAGTATAACCAAGCTTGGAATTTCTCTGGTGCTGGATATCTATTACTTCATGAAGATGAAAGAATTATTGTTCTTGAAGAAGATATTCATGTTGGTAAAGGAGGTATTAGCCTTGCATTTACAGAACAAGGACAAGCACTTTTCAATTTAAAAAGAAGTCCACGATATTATTACTGGTTTGATATTGTCACTCCTCACCATGAAGATGACATTTTGGCAAATTATCAATGGGATTTAACTGCCGCAGGAAAAGAACTACTTGATCGCTTCGAGGTACCGACTAGTTTTGCAGCAATTCTCCAATCTAGAAACCAAGGATTTACTTCTTATTATTTTGCTGGAGACTACGTTGATGTTGGTGAGGTACCTTCTTTCCATCAAATGAAGGGCTATGCAGCACTTCGAAAATGGCTTTCTTTAGATCGAAAAGGTGACACAAAAGCTTTCTATTGGAAAACGTATGTGCCAATCATGTCAAAAATATTAAGTTTAGAACAAGATAAAGTCGAACCTAGTAAAAAAGAAGTTTCTATCTATGAAGATGAACATGGCTTTTATATGTCAAAACTAAACGCAAACTCGTTTGAAGTGTATCAGGATGGACAGTGGAAAGAAATCCTTATCAAGGGAGTAAATATGGGGATGGCCAAGCCCGGGACATGGCCAGGAGAAGCTGCAATTACCGAGAACGAGTATTACCGCTGGTTCCAAATGATTGGTGAGATGAACGCTAACGCCATTCGGGTCTACACCCTCCACCCACCACACTTTTACAGAGCGTTGCAGCGGTATAACCAAGGTGCTGCAAATCCTCTATATCTATTCCATGGAGTTTGGATTGATGAAGAACCATTGGAAGAAACACTTGATGCTTTCTACCCTATGGAAGAATTTAAAAAAGAAATTACACATGTTATCGACGCCATCCACGGTAATATTCAAGTACCTGAACGGCCAGGACACGCAAGTGGAAATTACACGGCTGACGTCTCACCTTATGTGATCGGCTGGATCCTCGGGATTGAGTGGTATCCATTCATGGTGTTAAATACAAATGAAGTTTACGCTAACCTAGGCGATTTTGATGGCAAGCATGTTTTCACAAAAGGTGCAGAACCGTTCGAGAATTGGATAGCGAATATCTTTGACTTTACGATTGGTTACGAACTTGAGCATTATCACTGGCAACGTCCAATTAGTTTTACCAACTGGGTAACCACAGACTTATTAGAACACCCATCTGAGCCTACTCCTGATGAAGAAGACTTGGTTGGCATTGATCCGAATGTGATCTATTTGAAGGACCATATACAAACAGGACAATTCGCATCATACCATGCGTATCCTTATTATCCAGATTTTTTAAACTTTGACCCAGACTACTTAGCGTTTGTCGATCATCGTGGTGAAAGGAATAGCTATGCTGCATACCTTCAAGATCTACATGCAGCCCACCAAATGCCTGTATTGATTGCTGAGTTTGGTGTCCCAAGCTCACGTGGATTAACACACGAAAACCCTTTTGGTCAGAATCAAGGCTTTCTAAATGAGCAGGAGCAAGGTGACATTAATGCTCATCTCTTTGAAGATATTGTCCAAGAAAGAATGCTAGGCGGCCTCATATTCGCTTGGCAGGATGAGTGGTTTAAACGAACGTGGAACACAATGGATTTAGATAGTCCCTACCGCCGTCCATATTGGTCAGATGCTCAAACGAACGAGCAAAATTTTGGATTATTAAGCTTTGATACGTTAAAAATTCCAATGCGAGGTTCGAAAGATGATTGGACGGGCGAACCACTGTTTGAAAACGATAAAGCAGTATTTTTTGTAGACCACGATGAACGTTACCTTTATCTCCGTCTAGATATTGATCCTAGTTTGAATGCTAGAGTTTTGATAGACACGATTGAGGGCCAAGGAAACACAGAGGTCTCAGGAGTAACAACCGCTGGGGCTGGTATCGATTTTGTAGTAGAATTCAATGGGTTAGAGTCTACTAGAATAGTAGTTGATAGCTATTACGATATCTTCTATTACATGTATGGTGAAGGGCTCAATATGATTCCAAGGCTTGACTATCCTTCTCAGAAAAATAACGGTATCTTTCACCCGATTGAATATGTAATTAGCAAAAAAATGACGATCCCGACTACAGGAGAAATCATTCCATTCACATCATATGAAACAGGCCTGCTGCGTCACGGGACTGCTGATCCTGCATCTGACCAGTTTGACTCTTTATCCGATTTCTATATATCTGACGGGATGGTTGAATTCCGTATTCCATGGTTGTTACTTAATATAAAAGATCCTAGCTTAAAAGAAGTTTTTGGAGATATCTGGAGTAAGGGAATTGAAGCAAGTGAGTTTATTGATGGAATTCGATTTGCCGTTGTTGTTTCAGAACCAGACGGCAAGATTGTTAACTCATTCCCTGTGCTAAGAAATAACTCGCTAAATGCAACGGAGATGGCTAACTATACTTGGGACAACTGGGAAGTTCGTCCATATAGAGAACGCTTGAAAACATCTTATTATATTATGCAGCAATTATTTGAGCAGTATTAAGATAGCATGGGCCCAGTTGGGCTCATGCTTTTTTTGATTTAGTCTGTTTTCAGGGCGGCGCGGTGAAATGATCGAATAATTGACTCAAATGATAGAATAGCCCCTATGAATGCTCGAATAGTCCGTTGAAATGATCGAATAACTACTCCAATTGATCGAATAGCACGGCAAATGCATATTATACGCCTAAATATTAGCTCCTTCTCATGCAAAAATACCCCTTAACTAAGTTAAGGGGTACCTCTATTTATAATTATTGACTTGTTTTATTGCGATTGCGCTTTTTAAAGCTGCGCTCTGCGTTGTTTCTTGGTGGACGTCCTTCGCCTTCTTTACGAGGACGGCTACCGCCACCTCCACCGCCACCGCGGTTACGATCACGGTCTCGGTCTCTTCCTCCACCACTGCCGCCGCCACGGTAATTTCCACCGCCGCCGCCTTTTTTACCATCAAAGTGCGCTTTTTTCACACGAAGTGGCGCTTCACCTGTAATCTTAACAGGAGTAGTGTTTGGTTCTTTCACAAGCATCTTTAACGCTGCTGCAACAAGTGTTACAGAATCAATTTCTTCTAGTAACTGCTCAGCACTATTCTTGTATGCTAAATATTCTTTTTCTTCGACTGTTTCTAAAAGCTTATCGATCGTTAAACGTTGTTGTCCTTCAATTGCCTCAGCAAATGTTGGAACATTGATACGAGTAATTTTACGATTCGTCATTTTCTCAATTGACTTCAAGTGGTCAATCTCTCTTGGTGTAACAAACATAAGTGCTAAACCTGTTTTACCAGCACGACCTGTACGACCGATACGGTGAACATAGCTTTCAGGATCTTGAGGAATATCAAAGTTATAAACGTGAGTAACACCACTAACATCAATCCCACGAGCAGCTACGTCTGTTGCTACAAGCACTTCAATTGTTGACTCTTTAAACTTACGGATAACACTGTCACGTTTTGCTTGGTTTAAATCGCCATGGATCCCCTCAGCAATATACCCACGCTTAAGTAGCGCTTCTGAAAGCTCATCAACACGACGCTTTGTACGACCAAAGACAATCGCAAGTTCTGGCGTATGAATATCAAGCATACGACAAAGTGCATCGAACTTTTGCTTTTCTGCTAATTCCATATATTGTTGCTCAATGTTTTCAACTGTCATTTCTTTTGCTTTAACTGTAATAAATTCAGGCTCACGTAAGAATTTTTGCGCAAGTGCTTGAATACGTTTCGGCATCGTTGCTGAGAACAACAATGTTTGGCGAGATTCAGGAACCTCAGCTAAAATTGTTTCAATATCCTCAACAAAGCCCATATTTAACATTTCATCTGCTTCATCAAGAACAACGATGCTAATTGATTGTAAACGAATCGTTTTACGACGCATATGGTCCATAAAGCGTCCTGGTGTTGCTACAATAATTTGCGGGCGTTGCTTAAGGGCGCGCATTTGACGGCTAATATCTTGGCCACCGTAGATTGGTAAAGCTTTAACTCCCTTAAAGTTACCGATTTTATTTAGTTCTTCAGCGATCTGAACCGCTAATTCTCTTGTTGGTGTCAAAATAACTGACTGAATATCAGGATCATTCGTATTTGCTTTCTCAATTAACGGAATCCCAAATGCAGCTGTTTTCCCCGTTCCTGTTTGTGCTTGCCCAACTAAATCTTTTCCTGAGATTGCTGTTGGAATTGTTTGAGCTTGAATTGGTGTTGCCTCCTCAAACCCCATATCTGATATTGCGCGAATAATTTGTTGGTCTAAACCAAAGTCATTAAAAGTTGCCAAATTCATTTCTCCTTTAAAATTGTTTTTTTTATCCCTTCTGACGGGCGGTATAAGAGGTTGACTCCAGAAACTTAGCTGCTAAGTTAGCAGCTAAGTTTACTCGACTAGCTTTTTTATATGTTGGTTATAAAAATATAGTGCCCAACTTTTGAACACTTACCATCAGAGAATTTTCTCTGCAACAAGTCAACCCCATAACCGCCCATTAGAAACGATCGTTTCTAATTTGTTTGCATCAATTAAGTCATTCCCCATAATTACAATTTGTAACCATGAAATAGAAAAAACAATGCAACTTTCCTATCTTACTACTTTTTTACAATTAAATAAAGGATTATTTTCAGGATAAACTAATTTTGTTCATTATTTAGTAAAGGGAGTTGTTCAAATGGACTTACAAACTGGTAGATTTTATTGGCCAACAACGATTGGTCATCATCCTAATTATCCTCAACTAGAAGAAGACCTTACATGTGACGTTTTAATTATCGGTGGCGGTAGTTCAGGTGCCCAGTGCGCCTATTATTTATCGCAATACGATCTAGACGTAGTTGTTGTTGATAAGCGAGAAATTGGCTCAGGAAGTACTTCTGCAAATACAGCTTTAATTCAATATTCTGGTGACAAAATGTTTTTCGAGTTAGCCAACACTTTTGGCGAAGACCGCGCTGCACGACATCTTAAGATTTGTCAAAAAGCAATTGATGAAATTGAAAAATTAGCTAAAGATATTCCTATCGATTGCCATTTCACAAGAAGAGATAGTCTTTATTATGCTAGCTCACAAGATGATGTAAAGAAAATTGATCAAGAATATCAGCTTCTAAAAAAGCATGACTTTGATGTTGTTTATATGACGGAAGCGGAGCTTATAAAGCTATACCCTTTTCAAACTCCCGCAGCTATCTACTCCTATAACGATGCTGAATTAAATCCGCTAGCATTTACATACGGACTTTTAGAAAAAGCGAAGAGCAATGGAGTTAAGATTTTTTCAAACACTGAGGTAATTCGAAAAAAAGCTGAAGAAGATTATGTCCAATATTTTACGACGAGTCAAAAATTGATTAAGGCCAAAAAAGTAATCGTTGCTGCTGGCTATGAGGGTTTAGAGGTTAAAAAAGAAAAGAATGCTCTCATTACAAGTTCGTATGCCATCATCTCTAAGCCTGTTGAAGAATTCTGGCATAAGCGCACTTTAATTTGGGAAACTGCGCGCCCTTACTTTTATATGAGAACAACTCCAGACAATCGAATTATCTTCGGTGGCCTTGATGAGACAACAGAATTTGCTGACCGACGGAACTCCATGCTTTTACATAAGCGTGATTTGTTAGTAAAAGAATTTACTAAATTGTTCCCTAGTATTAAATTTGAACCTGAATTCTACTTGGCAGCTTTTTACGGCGGCACTCATGATGGTATGCCGATTTTGGGAATTTATGAAGATATCCCTAACAGTTATTTTCTCTATGGGTATGGGGATAACGGGACTGTATATAGTACAGTTCTTGCACAGATGATTAGTGAATTAATTGTTAAAGGTTCTCATCCGGATTTAGATTTATATATTCAAACAAGACCTACTCTTTCTAGTGTGATAAAATAACGTCAAAACAACGGAGAGGGTTTTGGTGTATGTTTGATTATCATGTACATTCATTATTTAGTGCTGATTCAAAAATGAAAATGGAAGATGCTTGCCAGGCTGCGATTTCTGCTGGTGTAAAAGAAATAGCATTTACTGAACATATTGATTACTTTTACCCAAATTGTGATTTAATCTTTGATTTTGATTATGCCGAGTATGGCAAGGCTGTTGATGAGGTAAGGTTACAGTTCCAGGATAAGCTTACCGTTCTAAAAGCGGTCGAAATTGGCATTCACCCTTTCAAGCATGTTGAAAATCAAGCATTTGCCAACGAAAACTTTTTCGACTTTATCATCGGTTCAGTTCATCTGGCTGACGATAAAGATTTACATAATGGCGACTACTTTGAAGGTAAGAGCTTGAATGAAGCGGTTGAGACGTATTTTTTAACAATTAATCAATATGTCAAAGAGTTTCATGATTTTAACGTCTTAGGTCATTTAACTTTGATTAAGCGTTACTTGCATTTTGTAAAATCTCATTGGACTGATGTTCGCTGGGCGAATTACTATGACATTATTGAAGATACGTTCAAGGCGTTAATTGACTCGGGCAGAGGCATTGAGGTCAATATGTCTGGCTTCCGGTACCGGATTGATTGCGCGTTGCCAGACCTGCCTTTTTTGAAGCTGTATAAGGAGACTGGCGGCGAGATTATTACCGTTGGGACAGACGCTCATAGCAAGCATTTTGTTGGAAAGCATTTAGATTTAGGGTATGAGCTACTCCAGAGTGCAGGATTTAAGTATGTGACGACTTTTCGAGAGCGTAAGCCGAGGTTTGTTCAATTAAAATAAAACAAGGGGCTGACAATGGTGTCGGCCCCTCATTTCTTTATGCCTGAATTTCAATTTGTTGCTCTGGGTTATTGTAAATGTCAGTATCAATTTCACCAGTTACTTTACTTGTTACAAGCCCCGCTGTCATACTTCCGCTAACATTTAAAGCGGTACGCCCCATATCAATGAGTGGTTCAACAGAGATTAAAAGCCCCGCTAGAGCAATTGGTAAATCGAGGGCTGATAGAACGAGAAGTGCTGCAAATGTGGCTCCTCCACCAACACCAGCTACACCGAAAGAGCTAATCGCAACAATTGCTAGTAACATCGCCAAGAAACCAGGATCTAAAGGATTTATTCCTACTGTTGGCGCAATAATAACTGCTAACATCGCCGGATAAACCCCTGCACAACCATTTTGTCCGATTGATAGCCCGAACGAGCCTGCAAAGTTGGCAATACCATCTGATACACCTAATTTCTTTTGAGTAGCAATATTCATTGGTAGCGCCCCAGCACTTGTACGCGATGTAAAGGCGAACGCTAACACCGGAAATGCTTTTTTCATATAAGTTATTGGGTTTAAACCAACACCCATAAGGATTAATAAATGAATGATAAATACAATTGCTAGGGCAACATATGAAGCAATAACGAATTTTCCTAGATTGTAGATTGCATTTAAATCACTGGTCGCCACTGTTCGTGTCATAATTGCCAACACCCC
This sequence comes from Anaerobacillus alkaliphilus, assembly GCF_004116265.1. Lineage (NCBI taxonomy): Bacteria > Bacillati > Bacillota > Bacilli > Caryophanales > Bacillaceae > Anaerobacillus > Anaerobacillus alkaliphilus. The sequence continues at coordinate 98,149 of NZ_QOUX01000021.1, forward strand.
ATACGGAGTTAAACGAAGAATCAGTGTGACAACACGCATGACAATCGCATAGACACTGTCCATAATCTTTTTGAACATTTCGGCTTGCTCTGGTTCTTTTCTACTTACTCCTAGATACCCAATTCCCAAAAATACTGCAAAGATTACAACAGCAATAGTAGATGTTGCTCTAGCACCCGTAAAGTCTAAAAATGGGTTTCGCGGTAGTAATTCAAGGATTTGGTTCGGTAATGTTTTTCCTTCAAGATTACTACTATAAGCGTTTGTTAATGAGTCGCCTCGAGAAAGTTCCGCATCACCTTGTTCAATTTGAATTGCTTCCAAATTAAAGGTAATCGTCGTTCCAATCCCAACTGCAGCGGAAATTACCGTTGTCGCAATTAACATTCCGATAATTAATAAGCTAATCTTCCCTAAATTTTTCGCGAGCTTCATTTTTGTAAAAGCAGCTAGGATCGACACAAAAATTAATGGCATCACAATCATTTGTAAAAACCGAATATAACTCGTGCCAACTAATCCAAACCAATCCATTGAGGTTTTAATAATTTCAGATTTGGGATCATAAACAAACTGTAAAATAAGACCAAAGATAATTCCGATCCCAAGTGCTGCAAATACTCGTTTTGAAAATGAGACATGCTTCTTCTGCATGACATACAGACCAGAAATAACTAATAATAAAATTGCAATGTTTAAGAGAACTAATAGCGTTGTCATTTCTAAACCCCCTCCATAATTTGTATTTATTTACAATACTATACACCTACAATCCCTATCAGTCAACTACGAATTATAAGGGAGATAATATACTAGATATTACGGGTGATAGATTACTTTTATGTCAGTGCATGTGAAATTTTACTTAGAACTTGTTTTATTCACTTAGAATTAATCTTGTTCACGTCGAAGTTTTCACTGAAATAGATTTTTTGGCTTCAGTTCATGTGAAATTTTTGGTTATTCTATCAAATGAGCAACTTTTTCGATCAATAAAAGAGGTTATCCGATCAATTGAAAAGATTTTTCTATCAATTCAACCATTTATTCGATCATATCAACTCATTATTCGATCATTTACCTAAAAAAGGCCACCCACATATATGTGGGCAGCCTCAACTTCTACAGTTTGAATGAGCTCTTCAACGATACAATCCGGTTAAAAACTAAATTTTCATTCGTCGATAACTTTGGATCTACATTAAAATAACCATGACGGAAGAACTGGTACTTATCATGCCCTTTAGCCTCAGCCATGTTTTCTTCCACAAACCCGCTTAATACTTCGACGGACTTCGGATTTACTTTTTCAAGGAAGTTCTTATCTTCACCTTCGTCTCCAGCGTCGTCTAAGATTAGTGGCTCATAAAGCCTAAATTCAGCAGCCTTCGCATGGGTAGCTTCTACCCAGTGTAACGTTCCTTTTACTTTACGACCAGTAAAACCAGTTCCACTCTTTGTTTCAGGATCGTACGTACAACGAAGCTCAACAACGTTTCCACTTTCGTCCTTAACAACTTCTTCACATTTGATAAAATAAGCATGCTTTAAGCGAACTTCATTTCCTGGGAATAGTCTAAAGTACTTACTTGGCGGATCTTCCATAAAGTCATCTTGCTCAATATAAATTTCACGTGAAAATGGGATTTTACGTGTTCCCATTTCTTCGTTTTCTGGATTAATCTCAGCATCTAACCACTCTACTTCGCCCTCTGGATAGTTCGTTATGACAACCTTTAGTGGCTCTAATACGGCCATTGTACGCGGGGCTTTCAGCTTCAAATCTTCACGAATAAAGTGCTCCAACATTTGCTCATCAACAGTACTGAAGGCACGAGAAACTCCGATTTCACGACAGAAATTACGAATAGCTTCTGGTGTATACCCTTTTCTACGTAAGCCAGAGATTGTCGGCATACGTGGGTCGTCCCAGCCGTCCACAATATTTTCATCGACAAACATTTTCAGTTTGCGCTTACTCATCACTGTATTTGTTAGGTTCAAGCGAGCAAATTCATACTGCCTTGGCGTTGCATCCATTTCACACTGCTCAACTACCCAGTCATAAAATGGGCGTTGGTCTTCAAACTCCAAGGTACAAATTGAATGAGTTACCCCTTCAATCGCATCCTCTAAAGGATGAGCAAATGTGTACATTGGGTAAATGCACCATTTGTCACCTGTATTGTGATGTGTTGCATGGGATATGCGATAAATTACTGGGTCACGTAGGTTGATGTTCGGTGAAGCCATATCTATTTTCGCACGAAGAACCTTCTCACCATTCTGAAACTCTCGATTTTTCATACGCTCAAATAAATCAAGATTTTCTTCAACAGAACGACTTCTTGACGGACTTTCTTTGCCTGGCTCTGTTAACGTTCCACGGTAGGCACGAATTTCTTCTTGAGACATATCTTCAACATATGCTAATCCTTTTTTGATCAAAAGAACTGCTTTTTCATACATCGTGTCAAAGTAGTCAGACGCAAAGAATAGGCCATCCCAATCAAATCCTAGCCACTTTACATCTTCTTTAATAGACTCAACAAACTCTACATCTTCCTTCACCGGATTTGTGTCGTCAAAACGTAGGTTTGTTCTCCCTTTAAACTCATCTGCTAATTCAAAATTAAGTACAATCGACTTTGCATGTCCAATATGTAAGTATCCGTTCGGTTCTGGTGGAAAGCGGGTGACAATTTCATCGTACTTTCCAGCTTTTAAGTCTTCGACAACAATATGTTTAATAAAGTTTGAACTGCTCGTTTTATTCTCCATAATACATACCAACCTTTCTCCAGTCTAATGAATTTCATTATTTTTTAGGTGATTTTGAAATTCATTCGGTCTCTAAATAATAATTTAAGTTATATCATAAATTAGCAAATATATCTATGTCTGTAGTGTATCTGAGTCAGGAACAGAATAAACCCGGTTTATGAATATTTAGGAACGGTTATTTATAAAGGAACGGATCAACCTATTTATTAGGTCAGATCTGACCAAATCATTCATATTAGGAGTGATCGTCTATGCCAATATTAGAAATTAGCGTCGTCCCAGTAGGGTCAAGTACGCCAAGCTTTAGTAGTAATGTTTCACAAGCTGTAAACATTATTAAGGAGCGCGGCCTTAATTACCAAGTAACTCCAACCGCTACGGTTATTGAAGGTAGCTTAGATGAAATCATGGATTGCGCTAAGCAAATCCACCAAAACGAAATTCAAAATGGAACACAACGCGTTGTAACAAATATTTCTATTGATGACCGAATTGATAAGCCGATGTCATTAGAGCATCAAGTTGAGGTTGTTGATCAATAAGAATCAAAAGCTGCTTACCTCTATAGGTTTGCAGCTTTTGTTACGTTTCCTCTAAATAATCTCTAGTTATGATTATTGCATTATAATTTGCGCCAATAGCTTGTAAGATTGCTCCCAAGGTTGTAATAGGGACACCTTCCCTTTCCCTATCTTTTATTAGCAAAACAGCTCCGATTGCTTCTAAGCCTGCTCCTAAACTTTGTATAGCATTACCTACGGCGAGTTGTTCTTCACCAGCTAAATAGTCAGCAACTGCGCTTAACGATGCACCCTTCGATTGTAATATATACCCCAAAAATTCGATCCGAAGGTTATCTTTTTCTTCCCCAAGACCAATGAATTCCCTATATGCACCTAATGACGCTGTAGCCCCCCCAGCACCATCAATCCAGTTACCAGCAAACGCTAGAGGCTCATCTTCTCTCGCTGTACCAATTAGAAACGGACCGGCCCCTTGTAAACCATCACCAATGGCAACAAGTAGCTTATTTATGTCATTTAAACCTAGTAACTCCCTTGTTTCACCTATTGCAGAGATAATTGTACCAATCGCATCTAACCAGGTACCTATTAGTATCTTCTCACGGTCTGACAGTCCTACTGCTGAGATTAACTCCTCATAATTTTCCAACGTGGCCTCACCAATCCTTAATTAAAAACACTACTACTTTAAATATATTCATTAGAAATTTTTGAGTGAAGTCAAACGTTTATTTTGATTTTAAAACAATACAAAAGGCCAAAGCTAAAAAAAGGACGAAACTAGTCTCCCTAGTTTGCCCTTTGATTTATTTCTCTAGCTTTTTATTAAATCTAGAAGCTCGTAGACAACCCTATTTTTCCCTTGCCGCTTTGCTTGATATAATAGTTTATCTGCCTCATCTATTAATTTAATCGGTTCTTCCTCATTAGAATTCCTTTTACAGCCAAAGCTCATGGTTACTGTGAATTTTCCTTCATTGCAATAATGGACTTCCTCTGATATTTTTTCTTTTAAATTAGCAAGTAATTCCTCTACATATCTTTGCTCATCAGTGTATATAAGAATGGCAAATTCCTCACCACCATAGCGAAAAACACTTCCAATGTCTTCGGGAATATTTATTCGAAGAACCTTTGCAACTTTTTTTAGAACAATGTCGCCTACTACATGCCCATATTGGTCGTTTATTTTCTTAAATCCATCAATATCAGCAAAAACGAGGTAGAAAGGCGTATCTTTGTCTTTAGTGACTCGCAACTGCTCTTGAAATGAACGGTGGTTATCTAAATTAGTGAGGTGATCTTTGTTGGCTAAATTCTCAAATGTATTCTTTTCAGAAAAATGGTATCTTTCCCTAGATACAACGATACCTCCTAATAATCCGACAAGGAGTAAGAATACAAGTTGTGTAAGATACGTTATATAGTCAAATGACATAATGAAATATCCTTGAACCATAAATAAAATTGTAAAACCTAACATAAATAGTAGAGAGAATGTCATCGCCCCAACAAGTCTCCAATAAACTGAAACATGTAGAATAATGAGGTAAGCGATTGGGGTTAGTGGACTATAAATTCCACCCGTTAGTGCTATTAATGCAAAAAATGATACAAAATCAAAAAAAGGACCACCTTTAGTCATAATTAAGTATGCTTTTGAACTTTCAGGTGCTTTATAAAGGCAAAAATCCGACAGTCCCATATAGATACATCCGAATACTACCAAGGCTGAGAATAAGATTAAGTGTAACTCAACTGGGTTATCTATATAATTAATTAAAAAAACAATAACAGATAAGATTAGAAAAAACCACCGCAAAGAAGAGAACACCATCTCGAGAGCGTGATCTGATTGATATGCTTGAACTATAACTCTTCTCATGCGCTTCAAGGAAACTCCTCCTATATCTTTCGTCCTATACTAAATTATACGTTTTGTAGAAATTTATGTAAATCAATTTTATTGAGTTAACAGATTAAATTTTACTAGATTATCTGTTAGTCATATCTGTAATGATTAGAGCGTACTAAATATAAGATATCCGAATTCAATAGGAGGGTGCACTGATGGAGGAAAGAATAGAAAAAGTGGAAACACGCTTAAATAAACTAGAAAAAGACAGAGAGTATATGGTTCAACATATTCAAGAACTTCAGATAGCGATAGAAAAATTAAGGCAATCACCAGTAAGTAATCCTCCAGACTTCAACCAACCTGTTCATGCGAAAATAGAGTACTTAACTGCTGCGAATGAGCAAATGTTCCAACAAAATCAAAGGTTGCGACAGTATATTGAAGATTGTATTAATGGTGAAAAGACGCTGGAACAGAAAGGGTATTTGAGGGCTTTAAGTGGCGAAGACAGTTAAAACTAAATTTAGCCTAAGTATAAACTTAGACTAACAGGCTAGGAGATTGCTTATTATTTTGTTTTTTCTCATTAGACTTTTCCATACTTACAACTGTTAAGTTATTGGATTGAATGGTTCCAAAATCGGTTATCTCTTTTTTACAATAGGGACAATACCATAAACCATCTGGATAACTACTATAAGATACTTTATTACAGCTATGACATGTTTTTTGATACATTTCATTCCCCCCTTATAAAATATTGTATTCATTCGATTACCTTTACATCACTAGTCGTGAGGACTATTTATATCATCCATTAGAATGATTTTTAGATGAGTTAGTAAAAAGCAAAACTCTGCCTTTATTCAGGCAGAGTTTGCATTACGATCACTACTTATACTAATTTGTTTTTCCGTTTCATTCAGCCTAAGTACTAAGGTGAGAGCTTCGACCACACAACTGTCATAGATCTTTTCCTTTAAAATTTCAGAAATAGCTAAGGCTGGAGTTAATGCATCTTCGCGATATGCCCTCGGATTAGTCATAGCTAGGTAAGCTTCGACAATCCCGAGTACCTGTGAAAATATAGGTATATCACCCTCTCTTAATCTATGAGGATAACCTTTTCCATTTATTTTTTCATGATGGTGTAGAAATGCTATTTTCACCTTCTCGAATTCTTCTATATCTCCTAAAATATCTTTACCAAACATACAATGTTCCTGAACTAGATTAAATTCGTAGGTAGTTAGTCTTCCATCTTTGTCAAAGATATAGTCTGGACATTTAATTCTACTGACGAAGTGTAGCAATGATATTAAGTAAGCTTCAGCTTCGTCAACTCTCTCATTAGGGAAATTATCCATTACCCTTTTAATCAAATTACTCATAATAACAATTTCATTACGGTTAATTTGTGTCTTTCTTTCAATGACCGGAACGAAAGAATGTAGTAAATTCAATACATGATGTTGGTTTTTCTTCTTATCTAAATTTTTTCGGCTTTCATTATAGATTTTATTCGATTCGAACATAAGACTGCCTAGAAGAATGCTTCCTAAACCATATAATAATACACTTGCTACACTAACTAAATCTGTACTTAGAGAGTACAAGTAAAACACCAAAATTACGGTAGACACCAGATAGATAGTGCTCCACCTAAAGAATAGTGTTCTATTACCAAACAAACTGATAATAATTGGGTAAAACAAAAATCCAAATCCTAAAGAGGAATTATGAAATGGATCATAGAGCGCGAAGTAAAATAGTAAAAGTAAGCACAGGAGGGCTGCTATATCTAAATTCCCCTTCTTACTTATTACGACCTTAAGCAATAGATAGCAGGTGACTATAACCATTAGACTTATTAAGAAGCCAATGACAATTGATAATAAACTAATATCAATGATGAAACTGTTAAGTAGCCCCAATATAAATTCCAAGGAAACTAAAACCCCAACAATTACGATAGATAGTGTGCCAATATGGTTTTTCATTTGAATGTCAACCAAAGCCTAGACACTTCCTTTCATTCTTCAACTTACTTGAACATATCCGGTTTTTAAAGCATAAAGAACTGCTTGTGAGCGGTTAGGCTGCCCAGTTTTTCGTAAGATACTACTAACATGGGTCTTTACGGTAGCTTCAGAAATGTACAATCTTTCAGCTATATGAGCATTTGTATAGTTATCTATAATTAGTTCGAACACTTCTCTCTCCCGTTCTGTTAAGGAAATTTGTTCGTGACTATTTTTGCTCTTTGCCTTCGATGCCTTATTTAGCTTTGGTTGAAAACATGAGTATCCCATTAATACCATTTCAATCGTGTTTAGGATTTGTTGCGGCAAAGTATCCTTCATAATGTAACTGTCAATGCCGCTATCTAAAGCTTGATAAATATCGTCACTGTCATCATAGGCGGTCAAAATAATTATTTTCACTTCAGGTAATTTTGTTTTAATCATTTTGCTAGTTTCAATAATTGACTCTCCAGGCATTTTTAAATCAGAAATAATTAGGTTCGGTTGGCATTGAAGTGCCTTTTCTAATAATTCATCTCCATTAGATGCTTCATCAACTACTGCAAATTTCGGTATACTTTGTAATACGATTTTTAATCCATCCTTTACGATCTGATGGTCATCTGCAAGCAGTACATTAACCAATCTCCTCAACTCCTATTCTCGGAATTATTGCAATAACTTCAGTTCCTTGATTTTGTTTTGAACGAAGCATAACTTGTCCATAGACGTTTTTCACTCTTTCTCTCATTCCATTCAAACCAAGACTTGATTTTTTTTCAGTTGTTTCACAAATACCAATTCCATCATCTACGATTTTCAAGGTCCATTGGATGGGAGTAACCTCTAAAACAACATTTACGTTTTTCGCATTTGCATGTTTTAAAATATTATTGATTGCCTCTTCTGCAATTCGATATAATGTTTCATTTATCTCAAGTGACTCTTCTATTACTCTACCTTTTTTAGTGAAACTTACGTTAAGGCTTGTCCCTTGTTTCCTTTTATTAATTAAATTTTCGATTGCATCAAAAATATTATGATTTTCTTTTCCCTCCATTAAAAATCGAATATGTTCCCTAACTTCGCGATTGCTCTGTTGGATTTGTGTTTCCATTTGGTTTATTAGTTCATTTAATTGAACTGACTCTGTAAAGGAAGTCACTTGTTTTAGTTGAAAAACTTTGGTAGAAAGAAAGAAAAGTTGTTGCGCTACACCATCATGAAGATCTTGAGCTAATTTTTTTCGGACTTCTTCTTTAAGTGAGTTTGTGATTTCGTTTTTTAAGGCAATTTTCTTTTTTTGGCTAATCAAGAAATTTGACGAAATATTCAAATAAATAAGCTCATACCAATGTACACTTTTCTCTACCAAAATAAATCCTTGATTAGTCTTTCCTAGCTGGTTAATAGGAAAAAAGTAAAACAAATCTTGTTGACCAATATGGTTCGTTAATAAAACTTCTTTTCTTTTCTCCTTTTTATGGAAATCCTTTTTCAGCAGTTCGTTAATAAATAAACTTTTCTCCCATTCTCTGTTTTCAGTAATGTCGTTAAACCAACATATACAGACTTTTCTTGATTGAAAAACTCGTTGTAATAACTTCTCCAAACGTAATGTTACAACACCCAAGTCAAAAATACTGTCTAACTTGGCGACTGAGCGATTGATTAATAAAAGATGAAAATACCAAAATTTAAAACTTTTAAATAAGTAATTACCAACGAACGTTAGTGAAAAGAATGATAGTGCCAGTAACCCAACTTTAAAAGGGACAGTATAAGGTAGTTCTAACCGTGGAACAAAACCCACTGGTAACTTGATACAAGCTAAAACATAAACTAGAGAAAATAAGTAATACTGCAATCCGCGGAATAAGAAATATAGTAATCCTAAGGTTGCTAATAAATAAATAATAAATGGGCTTTCTATTTGGCCAGTTTTTACAATTAAGAAAAAGGTAATCATTAGGTCTAATCCAATAAGAAGTTGTGTAAATTGCACCTTTAAATTAAATACGAAAGTACTTAGATAACTTACATTTAAAACCAACGCAAAAAATATTAATAATAATCCATATGTACTAAAACTATTAACGTAGAAAAGAAAAATAAATAAGCAAACACTTAAACGAAATATAATTATAATTGCGTTTATATCTCTTACCAAGTTTCCCATTTCATTCACCTACAACTGGTATTTACTTACAAAATATTATCTAGTTAAATCTTACTATTGTTCACTATATAGAACAACGGGGTTATTTTGTCTCTTTTTGTTTATTTTTTATGGAAAATTGTAGAAAGAATTAATTACTTGTCTAAAATTGGAAAATGACTATTATAAGTACAATAGTCATTCTGCCTATTTCTATTATTTTTATAGTTGCAACGGTTTTGCTATTTTGTAAAATGGGAATAAAGATACAGAAGCATACCCTTTTATATTGGTAATCGGCACTGGGCCCATGTTTGGATCACGACTATCTAAACTCTCACCAGGAGTTCGGTTGTCTCCCATAACAAAGATATGTCCAAGGCCAACTGTAACAGCTGCCATATCATTTGCATCACCTATTGTATGCAGCTCGGGTAATGGTATTTCATTTACATACACTATCCCATCTGATATAGATACAGTATCTCCAGGTACACCGATTACTCGTTTGATAACATCATAACCTCCTTCTTCAAGAACAACGACATCTCCGTAATTAGGCTCCCCGATAGTCGCTGAGAGTTTGTTTACTAAAAGAAAGCTTCCGTCTTTCAAGGACGGCTGCATAGAATCGCCAACTATCAATGTAAATCCAATGGTAGTTTTTATGGCAAATACGGCAAGCATTAAGAAAAAAATAAACTTAACCCAGCCGATAATTTCTTTCTTATTATCTCTCTTTTTTTCTTCGTTTTGCTTACCAACAGGAATAGTTTCGATTTCTAAATTAGTTGCGTACTGCACGTTATATCCACCTACCAATAATTAGAGTTTTAGAACAAACCTAGTTTTGTTTTGTTCTATTATCTTCCTTATAACCAAACTCGTTGCTACTATCTTCACCAATCGGTTCTGCATCATCTTCTTCAACAATGCTAGCTTTGTCTCCTGGCTCTTCCTCAACCGGCTGGCTATCAGATATTAGTTGGTTCATCGCTTGTATTGCATCATTCATAATATCTGTTAATTGGCTTTCTATCTTTTGTCTTTCTGTATCATTGAAATAATTTATATTAGCAACTAGGTGGTCAGCGTGTTCTTCAATCAAATTAGTTATCATTTCAATTTGTTGTTGAGTAAACGAAGCAATCTCAAATGCAGACCTCTCTAATGCTAATTGGACTTCTTCCTTTAAACGTTGCTTTTGTCTTTCTAATTCATTCTCAACTGCAACCTCCATACTTTGAATTGCTTCATTGGCTTTTTTGTTATACCAATTTTGCAGCAATGTAGAAATGTCTATATCTGAATTAGCAAACGCAACACCCGTCGTTAATACAAAGGTAGTGCTTAAAGAAACAAGTCCAATTACAAGTTTACGCTTATAACTCTGTTTTTTTTCGTACTGATATTTTGATAATCTACTCATTTGGCTAACCTCCTTTTATGTAATAGCCAGAAATCCTCGAGGGAGGATTTCTGGGTTGAAGATGTAGTACTATTTAGTTTCTTGTCACAATATACTTCCACTCTTTCCCATTACTATCTACATATACTCTTTCCATTGTAGTTTTGTCAGTAGGCATATTGTTAATAGTTTCAGTTAGAATTTGATCTGGTCCTACACTAAACTTAATTACTAAATTGTATTCAACTTTATAACCAGTAATTTTATCTTGTGGATTTATATTTGCTATAGTTACTACATTAACAACCTGAACACCAGTCACAACAGCTTCTTCCTCTTCATTTACTGTAGCAAATCCAGCTAAAACTATCTTATCAAGTTCTGCTAAACTTTCGCTTGTCAACCTACTTCCTAAATCTCTAATGTCATCATTAATTTTAACTACCTTTTCGTTTGTCTCACTAGTAACCTTCTTCATTGTATCTTCAGCACTTTTGTTCACAGTATTAAAAAGTGTAGTTTGAGTACTGGTTCCACGTCTATTTAGTTCCGATGTGATTGTTGATTTAGCTAAATTAACTGCCTCAGTTAAAGCTTTATTAGAAGTATTGCTAACTAAGTTAATTCCATCCTCAACTAATTTTTCTGAAGCCACACCTTGATCATTAACTGCACTTGTCAACTCAGATGTATATTGCGCATATACTCCATCAAAAAAGTCTTTATTTTCTTTTCTTTCATCACTAAGAAAACTCGAGAAACCACTGTCCATTACTCCTAAACGAGGGAGTAAAATCTTAGTTGATTCAGTAGTCATATCCTTAGTATGTTTACCTAAACGTTTCCCAATATCAGCGCTTGAATTAGCTAATACATTAATACCTTCCTTTTTAATAGCATTCACACTGTCATTCTGGAACTTAGCTTTATCTTCATCCATATCTACCTTGGCACCTGTTCTATGTGAATCAACTGCATCCGAAATTGCCGTTGTTTTTAATCCAAATTGTACATCATACCAAGTTCTTAGTTGCTCTGCAGCATTAACATTTGCAAACACTGTTCCTACACCTGCTACCAAACTGAAAGATACTACACCTACTGCGATTTTTGTTTTAAGTGATTTCATAACCATTTTTTCATTCTCCTCGTCATTTTTTATTTTTTTATTTGAGTTAAAATTTTAACTTTGAAAACAATGTCTTTACTTGCCAATCTGCTAATCTTTTTCATTAATGATTTGAACTAAGTAATTAAATAATTCATCTTCAATTTGCTCAATCTTCTGATCGATGTATGTTTGAAAATCAATTTCGATGTTGTAATTAATAATCATATCTCTTGTCTCTGTTAGTTGCTCAATTTGTCCTTCAGTATGTAAAGAGATAGTTTCACTAGCACTTTTGCTTACCTCAGTTGCAGTTTTTGCTATTTGTGCATTCACACTTTCTAGCAGTTTTTCTTTTTCAAGAACTAGCTTATCTAGTTCAGCTTGACGATGTCCTTCGACATTGCCTGCAACGCCACTTATTGTTTGTTTGAACGTATGAACATACCAAAGTTTCAACTGCTCTCCTGGGTCGCTGCTGGCAAATACTTTACCAACACTTAACGTTAAGGTGAAAACTATGACAGCTATAATAATTTTTACTTTTTTCTTAACTACCAACTGAAGCATCGCCTCCTTAAACAACTTTATAACCGGTTAAGTTTGTTTGTTTTGCTGTTCTTCTTGATTTAAATATTACTCCCATTCTCTTCCCAAGATAATCCGGCACCAGGTTGAACTATCATATCCTCTAGTTTGATTCCACCTCATCCTAAAGTAGGAGGTGATACCTCACCAATCAGTACTAAGAGCCTTTATTCATCTACCAAAAACAACAAAAAATCTCTTAGTTTTCCACTAAGGAGAACTAAGAGATTACTATAATTATTTATTAATTTACCTTCCCAAACGATGACAAAAACTTTACTCTCTCCCCCATCGGCGGAGTATTCTCATCTACTAACGAGACCTCTAATATCGTTGGTCCCTCAAAACTCATTAAATGATTAATCACATATTTATTAATATCATCCAAACTCTCTACCCGGACGCTTGGAATTCCTAATGCTTCAGACATAGCTGTAATATTAACGGCTTGCTGTTCAAAGCGCGGGTGGGAGCGGTTATATTGTAATGAATGTCCGTGATAGACCATTCCTAATCTAGCATTATTCATAATCACAAATAAAATTGGGAGCTTGTATTCTTTTGCTGTTAGCATTTCCATGCCATGCATGAAAAAGCAACCGTCGCCGGTAATACAAACAACAGGGCGATTTGGTTCGGCTAAGATTGAACCAAAAGCAGCAGCAATCCCTTGACCCATTGCCCCAAAGTGAATATTAATATCAAACGTATCTATATCTTTTACCACCATGTAATGCACGACATAAGCCATAAATTCACCGACATCAATGGTATAGCGAGTCGTTTCAGGTAAAAAATCTTGTAACTTTAATAAAACATCTTGTGAAACAAACTCCCTATTAGATTGATAGACACTCTTTTCCGCAGTGACTCCATTGTCTTTTTTTGCTCCTAAGTCCTTCAAATATTCGTATATATGCAACAGGCTTAAATCAATGTCACCATGAATTGGTATATCAACAGAATATTTACGACCAAATACTGTACTATCATAGTCAAGCTGAATGACGACTCTGTCTTTCGTAAGGTTCTCATTCCAGTTGTTTGTTGCCGTCTCTCCCAAACTTGAACCGACAATTAACATAACCTTACGTTCATCTTCATTTATTAACTTAGAAGCAGACTCATGACCTGCAAAACCATACACTCCTGCATATAGGGGGTGATTATCCAGAATTACCCCTTTTGCTTGTGGTGTGACAATTATCGGCCATTGCAGCATTTCTGCTACTTCTAACAATAGCGACGATGAGTGTCTCGCTCCTTGCCCAGCAAAAATAAATCCCTTCTTACCACTAACCATTGCAATTGCGGCTTGCTTAATGGCCATCATATCCGGATAAATTGGTGTTCGGTTTGGGTACGGTGGTAGCGTAGCTAAATCGACTTGATGGAGCTGTACATCAATTGGCATCGCAATATGTACTGGCCCCGGCACACCACTTATTGCTATCTCCACTGCCTTTGCTACCTCAGTAAGGAGATTTTTTGAGTCGTTGACGGTAACGCTGTATTTCGTAATAGAGCGGAATATAGGTTCGGCATTAAGTTCTTGTGATGCATTCATTCCTACTGTTGATACAGGAACTGCTCCTGTTAAAAACAGTACAGGCAAATGTTCTCGCATCGCATTTGCACAGCCGCTGATTAAATTTGTTGCCCCAGGCCCACTACTAGCGATACAAACGCTTAACTCGTTACTATATTTCGCATAAGAGGCAGCCATGTAGGAAGCAGCTCCTTCGTGCTTTACGATAATAGGAGTCAACTCTTTCATATCATACAGCTCGTCAAAAAAAGCATTTACGGAACCTGCTGGGATTCCAAAAATGTATTTTACTCCGCCCCTTTTTAGAAAATGTAATACCGCACGTACCGCTTTCATAGTCGTCTCCTTAGTTTAAAAGTAATTCTTGGTCATCCTGCTCAAAGTACTTCTCCATAAAATCTTCAGCCTTAATTGGTGGGCTAAACATGAAGCCTTGCATTAAAAAGCAGCCTTTGGAAGAAAGGAATTTCATCTGGTCTTCTGTTTCTACACCTTCAGCGATGACATTTAGGCTTAAATTATCTGCTAAAGTAATAATTGTATTAGTGATTGCAGCATTCGCAAGATCCCCTACAACATCACTTACAAACGAACGATCAATCTTCAACGTATTGATTGGGAAGTTCTTTAAATACCCTAATGAAGAATAGCCTGTTCCAAAGTCATCAATTGAAATTTTAATTCCTAACTCACGGAGTTTCACCATTGTTTCTAATGTTGCATCAGTATTTTTAATGATTAGATTTTCAGTAAGCTCTAATTCTAAGAAACTCGGATCTAATTTTGTTTCAGCTAGTACGTCTTTAACTAATTCAATCAAATCCTGCTTCTCAAATTGACGAGCCGATAGATTAACAGAAACGACAATTGGCCCGAGACCTAGATCGTGCCATGATTTTACCTGTTTACAAGCATTTCTGAGAACCCATTCACCTATTGGGACTATTAAACCTGTTTCCTCTGCTACAGGAATAAAGTCAGCTGGCGAAACTACACCCATCGTCGGATGGTTCCAACGTAGTAAAGCTTCGACACCAATTAGCTTATTTGTTCTAGAATTGATTTGTGGTTGATAGTGTAAGACAAACTCATTATTTTCTAGTGCTTTGTGAAGTCCGTTTTCCACTTT
The DNA here is from genome assembly GCF_004116265.1 of Anaerobacillus alkaliphilus. Classification (NCBI taxonomy): domain Bacteria; kingdom Bacillati; phylum Bacillota; class Bacilli; order Caryophanales; family Bacillaceae; genus Anaerobacillus; species Anaerobacillus alkaliphilus. Next base: position 113,279 of record NZ_QOUX01000021.1, read on the forward strand.
TGCACTTCGTAAATTACTTTTTTCCATAGAGGCATTATAGAATTGAAAATTATTTCCTTGTAGTTCCTTCGATTTATACATGGCTGTATCAGCATTTTTGATTAAGGTATCAACATCTTCACCGTCCTCAGGAAAAACGCTAATACCTATACTCGGTTTAATAAATACTTCATTACCTTTTAGGTCGAAAGGTTGTGAGAATGCATTAATAATTTTTGAAGTAACAGCATTTACTTGCTCATTTTCGAGAATCGTAGGTAAGATGATCGTGAATTCATCTCCACCCTGTCTAGATACCGTGGCACCCTCTGGAACACATTTTGCTAGTGCAACGGCAACCTTTTGTAGTAAGTGATCACCATAACTGTGGCCGAGAGTATCATTAACTAACTTAAAGCGGTCTAAGTCAATAAATAATACAGCTAGCTTCTCTTGATGCAAGTTGGCATTTGTAATTGCTTGGCTTAAGCGATCTTTTAGCAATACACGGTTAGGTAAGCTTGTCAAACTATCATAGTACGCTTGAAATTTGATCTTTTCTTCCATTTGCTTTCGCACTGTAATGTCTTTGAAAATTACTACATATCCACTTAACTTGTCATCTTCCTTAATCGGAGATACCGCATACTCAACAGGAAAACGAGAACCATCTTTTCTAAAAAACTCTTCATTGGAGCCATAGTTGCTCAAATGATTATCAATATAATTAGCAAATTCAACTAAGTAATTCGTTTTATTTGTTTTTATACGATTAAAAATACTATGATATTTTTTCCCGATTAAATCGCCCTTATCTTCGTAACCTAACATTCTTGCTGCTGCAGGATTACAAAATGTAATCTCGCCTTCAATACCTAAACCAAAAATTCCTTCACCTGCTGAATGTAATATTAACTCTTTTTCTCTACTTAAACGCTGAAGTTCTTTTATTACCTTTTCTAGTTCTTTGTTTTTTAACGAAATCTCTGCCGTACGTTCTTCAATAATGATCTCTTGTTTTTCTCTAAATAGTAAATTAGACAAAGCTAAGGCTGTAGCATCAACGATTGATTGTGCTAGACGCATTTGTGCAGTTGTATAATAAGAATTGGCTTCATCTAGATTAACGACTGAAATGACTCCTAATACGGAACCCATGGCAACTAGTGGAATTCGGAATAAACTTTTTATTCCGAATGCTCGACATGCATCATGGTTAGGCCTCTCATCGGCAAAGACATCTGGAATAAAAATTGCTTTTTTCGTCTGCAACACTTCTTGATACAACGGATCTTTGTTATGATCAATTTTTAGTTCTGAATGTTTCTCTTTCCATTCGACTTCTGTCATTTTACTAGCTTTACTAAGTCTCGTTGGCTTAATTTTCTTTTCCGCAATTGGATCAAGAATAAGAGCACCTATATTCACATTATTTAGTACCTGCGATACATAATGAAAACACTTATCTAAAACTTCTTGCATCGTTGCAAGATGGGCAAAATCTCTTGTTACATCTAGCAACAACTGTTTCTCGTAAAGGAGATGTTCCTTATGTGTTAGATTATCAGCATTTGAAACAACAATTGCTGCTGTTTGAGCATACTTCTTGATAATTGCTTCTTCTCTACTTGTCAGGTCAGCTTCATAATCTGCCAAATAGATACATCCATACAGTTCCTGACTATATGTTATAGGAGTTATAAGAAGTGACTTTAGTTTGTATCTTTTTAAAATCTCAGAATCCTTACTAAGTAACGATTCATTTGTATCCACTATAGTATCCAACAGACTATCGTTAACTAGTTGTTCAACTAGTGTACCTAAACCTACTAGTTTCTTCTCCGCTGTCTTTTCTATAAAATTTTGAAATGTCCCATCTTGATGTCGTAAGATAATCCCTACTGCATGGCAGATTTTCACTTCGTCAGAAATAGCCATAACAACCTGTTCTAGTACTTCTTTTAACTCTATATTATCCGTCAACAATTTTGAAAGTCTCGAAAGGGGGGAATAGTTCATTTGATTGTAGGACATTGACTGTTTTCCTCCTAAACACATCCTAAAAATAGATATAGACTATTTCGACATTCTTCTATGTATTTCCTATTAAAACTGTAACTAGTAACCGTTTTTATTTTCCGAATATCAGAATTGTATTCGTATCTTAAAAATTATATCTAAAATTGTCATTTATTTCTATGATTTTATGTCATTTTTGAACGAATTACCCCTAACAGATCTAATTGTTCAAATAAAAAAGAGAGAGTAAAAATTAACTCTCTCTAGCGTATTAATGTGCTGGAAAAAACACCATTTGTATCGCGAATATAACTCCGAAAATATAAAGGATCGGATGAACCTCTTTTCCTTTTCCACTAACTAGTTTAATTAATGGATACGTAATGAAACCAATCGCAATTCCTGTAGCAATACTTGATGTTAGTGGCATTGTTAAAATTATTGCAAAGGATGGAAATGCATCATCGAATTCTTTCCACTTTATTTTAGCTAACCCTTCCATCATATAACAACCAACAATAATTAAGGCCGGTGCAGTAATTGCTGGAAGCGCAGAAATTGCTGACACTAATGGCGAAAAGAATAAGGCCACCAGAAATAAACCTGCAACAACTAGTGCTGTTAAACCAGAACGACCACCTGTTGCTACTCCTGCTGATGACTCAATATAGGCACTTGATGGGCTTGTCCCAAGAGTAGCCCCTACAGTTGTTGCTACAGCGTCAGCCGTTAATGCCGATTTAGCTTTTGTTAGTTTCCCATCCTTCATTAAGCCTGCCTGTTCTGCTACTCCAATCATCGTACCTGTTGTATCAAAAATCGTTACGAGTAAAAACGCAAAAACAACAGTGTATAATGCATTTGTAAATACTCCTGCAAGATCTAAATCGAAGAATACTATTGCTGGTGGTGTTGATACAATTCCATCAAATTCTAAAAAGCCTGCAAAGTAACCAACAATTGCAGTTGCTAGCATACCAATGAATAAAGCCCCTTTGACCTTACGAGCAATCAGAACGAATGTAATAAATAGTCCAAAAATCGTTAATGCAGTAAACGGTGCTCGTAGATCACCAATTGTGACTAGCGTCGCTGGACTTGCTACAACTATTCCAGACATTTGCAAACCTATAAATGCAATAAAAAGTCCAATTCCAGAGGTAATCCCATATTTTATGGAAGGTGGGATTGATTGAATAAGTAATTCACGAAACCTAGTAAACGTTAAAAGTAAAAATAAAATACCAGCCAGGAAAACCGTACCAAAAACAACCTGATAACTTACACCTTGTGTAATAACAACGCTTGTAAAATAGGCATTCATTCCCATACCAGGCGCGACAGCAATCGGAAAGTTAGCAGCAAACGCCATAATTAACGTCCCAATAACTGCAGCAAAAATAGTTGCAATAAACACTTGCTCAAATGGGACACCAGCCGCAGATAAAATCGCTGGATTGACCACGACAATATAAGCCATTGTTAAAAAAGTTGTTATTCCAGCAATTACCTCCGTCTTAACATTTGTCCCTAGTTCATTTAGTTTAAAAAAACGCTCCAACCAAAAGACCTCCTAAAAATAAATTCCTAGCAAATGAGTAGAATTTCCACCCCATTCGTAGTTAGGACTTTCCGGTCCCTAGTAGAAACTCTCAATCCATATCATTGAGAATATACGAACGAACATTACGCTAATTTATTGTTTTAAACAACATTTGTTATATTACACGGACATTAAATACGTGTCAATAATTTATTATTCGCATTTTCTTAAAGTACTATAAAAAAAAACAGAAGTATTTCTACTCCTGTTGTACATTTAATAAAACCTATAAATGTAAATGCACCTACCTCTTCTTTTCAACCCTATCCAATAAAACCGATACCTTACCTGCTTCCTCTTCAGTTATCTCTTGCTCACCGTACTTCATTTTACCGTACAAATCTGCTATTGGAGAATAGTCTATATCCTCTTTTCTACTAACAATCTGAACGATTTCATTCGGTGTTTCTGACTGTTTAAACTGATAGCCACGCTTTTGTTGTTCCGCAACAAATTCGCGAAAGACATACCTAACCTTTTCAGCGCTAGATAGCTCTTCCCAGTTAGGTTTACTTTGCAATAGTTTCCTAAACCTCTCTCTTGCCTGAGTTGTTTTCTTGTTGCCCCAAGTTGTAAAATCAACCAGACTTTCTTTTTCATCAATATATTGGTAGTCTCCATCATCTTCTCTAGGACGTAAGTGAAATACATTTGTTAAAAATTGTTGTAACCAACGGAAACTCTTTTTTAACCAGCTCACTATATTCTTCGCTGCATAGTAAAGGAGAACAATGCCTACTATGACAGCACCAACTGCCATAACTACAAATACTACTTTTTCAAGTAAAACCCAAAATCTTGCTGGCTCACTTGCTTCAAATGAAGACAATGGCCCCATCCCACCTGGTGGGATTGACATCTCACCTTCATCATCCGATCCAAAAAATGTCGTTAACCATAACAAGCCATTACCTAATAGAATAAATAGTTGCTGAACGAATGTCTGGACAATCTTAAAATTTGTTATTAGAGCAATGCTCGCCACCATTACGAAAATATAGAAGCGGTTTTTCCCCTTTATAGAGCTTGCCACAAATGGTTTTCTATTTTTAGAAAGCGTCGAATCTCGCAGTGAAAGGCTATTTGAGATAAATAAGGAAATTATGACCATAAGGACTCCTAGCCAGCTAATGATACTAAGATACTCATTTAGCGTTTCTAGTAACCGATAGAAAAAGTAACCAATAATATAAATTGGAAAACCAGTCTTCCATAATAAAGGGTACGGATTTAAATCCTCAAGATCCCGCTCGCCGTAGCCAACCCCTCGGTAAATACTTACCCAACTAACTAAAAACAGGAGCAAATAAGACACCCAGCCTTGGTTAAAGAAGAAGGTAAAACTAACCGCAATAACGGTAGTAATGACTACATACACCCATCTTTTTTGGGATTTCAGGATCGTCCTAAGCAAAAGACCTAAAAAAGCTAAAACTGGTAAACTACCTGCCCACAATAACGGTTGGGTAGAAAAATAGATACCTATGAAAAGTATAATTGGAAATATGATCATGTATTCAATCAAGCCAATAGTCCATCGTTTAGTTACACTATTTACCATGTTGTTCACCCGTTTCTTGTGCCAACAGCAACACCTCAACCTTACTTCCTTGAGTTTCAATCTGCTTGATCACTTCTTCTATAGCCGGTGACATGATTGCTGAGATCATAAGGATATCGGTATTATAAAGATTTTCGGCCTCTTCTTTTAAAAAGCGTGGGAAGTTCATGCTCCTGTCCATAGCCAACTTAGCCATATTCTCGTACAAATATGTAAGTTGGTCAGTACTATGGTGTGGTTCTATTCGAATAGCTTGTTTAATATCTGAGTTTGCTTGATCGACCAAATAGGAATTACACCCAAACCCTGTCCTTATCCCTCTTGAAAGAGTCAATGTAGCAATTGAGGCTGCATAGGATATCCCTGTTTCAATTAACTCAGGATTAAGGATAGGCATCCAAATATCCTCAGTCTCGTCGAAATTGAGATAAATCATTAAATGGTGGTCTGCTGTAAAATCTCGCTTACTAACCTGTAGCTGACCTGTCCTTGCAGTTGCGTTCCAGTTGACAGAATTTAAGGGGTCACCGTACGTATATTGACGTACACCAGCAGTGACAAAGGGATCTTGAATGATCCACCTTTTCACCAATAGATCCCCTAGCCAGCTATGAGAAGGCAAAGGTATTTCTTCTATTTCCACTAGCTCAGGATAAACGATAATCGTTGCTTTCGCATCGATGGCCTCGGCTTTTTCGTTAAAACCAACAATATCACCTAGAGTTAGCGATACTGTTTTCAATTGATAGTATCCTCTTTTTCTGCAAGCAACCATATGTCTACGCGTTACTTTCTCAAATGGAGATAAACTAAACAACGTACGATGATACTCCTCACTATCTTCTACTACTAGTTGGTCTTGCTTTTTAGTGAATTGCAGGTTACTGCTAACCTTTGATTCAAGCCGTAACCATGGTAATGGCAGCAATTTTCTATTTGAAACCTCATCAACCAACTCAAACAGTTCCCCAGGAAATACTGCCTCCTTGTTGAAATAGCGAGTATAGTTTACTTTCGTTAATCCCCACTTCGTGAAAATGAAGGATTGAACTAATATCATCAGGATTGTTACAACGATGAACCAGACCATGCTCATTTACAGTTGAAGACCTTTCATTAACTCTATCTCTGTTGGCACTGGTATCTCGTTTAAAATTTCATCCAAAATTTGATTTACCTGCACACCTTTTGTTTTTATCATTTGCTTAACAATAATTCGGTGTCCTAATACAGGCTTGACCATGGCTTTTACATCATCAGGAATAACATAATCTCTACCTTTTAAAACCGCGTACACTTGAACAGCTTTTAATAATGCTTGGCTACCCCTTGGACTAACTCCTAACTCAACCGTTGCCATAACCCTTGTTTTCTCAATAATATTCATCATATAGTAAAGCATTTCAACACTTACATGAACTTTTGAGTAAAGCTCTTGAACCGCTATTAACTCCTCTTTCTTCACAACAGCTTCTAACCTTTCTAACGGGTTATTTTCTTTAAAACGCTTTAGGAGGTTAATTCCTTCTTCCTTGCTTGGATAACCCAATTTGACCTTTAGTAGAAAGCGGTCAAGCTGCGCTTCTGGTAATGGGAAGGTACCTTGGTTTTCTACCGGGTTCTGGGTGGCAATCACCATAAAAGGTTTCTCTAAGACATGTGTTTCTCCGTCAATGGTTGTTTGTCTCTCTTCCATACACTCTAATAAGCTAGATTGTGTTCTAGGAGTTGCTCGATTTATCTCATCTGCTAAGACAACGTTTGAAAAAATAGCTCCCTGACGTAGTTGAAATTCACCTAGCTTCTGATTATAAAAATTAATACCAGTTACGTCGGTAGGGAGTAAGTCAGGTGTAAATTGGACACGATTAAACGTACAGTCTAATGACCTAGCTAGTGATTTTGCAAGCAACGTCTTTCCTGTACCCGGTACATCTTCTAAGAGGACATGCCCAGAAGCAATTAATCCAACTAGAAGGTGGTCAATTACTTCTTCCTTACCTATAATCACTCTCTGTATATTGTGTTTTACTCTTTCAGCGATTTCTTTTATATCATTTAGCTCCAACTATTTTTCACTCCTTACACCTTTTTTTTATCCTAATTATAGGGTTTGACGAAAAACTACTAATTCCTTTAGTAATTTTTAAAATAACTCTTAATCTTTGTAATAACTCTTTTTAATTAAAAAATGGTATGATTGTATTACTATCTATATTAAAAATCATAGAGAAAGGGGCATCTCGATGGGCGAGAAAATTAAAGTTCGAAATAATGTTAAGATTTTCGGAAACGGTACCCAATCGATGATTTTTGCACCAGGATTTGGCTGTGACCAGAGTGTCTGGAACTTAGTAGTTGAGGCTTTTAAAAATGATTTTAAAATTATTTTATTTGACCATGTAGGAGCAGGACGTTCCGATATTCAAGCGTATAATCAAGATCGCTATAGTACTCTTAATGGATACGCTCAGGATGTAGTAGAAATTTGTTCTGCCTTAGATATAAAAGATGCTATTTTTGTTGGGCATTCTGTAGGAGCAATGATAGGTTTATTAGCCTCTATACAAGAGCCAACATATTTTTCTCAACTTGTTATGGTTGGTCCCTCTCCTTATTATTTAAACGATCCACCTCACTACTTCGGGGGTTTTGAAAAAGAGGATCTTTTAGGATTAATTGATATGATGCAAAAAAATTACATAGGCTGGGCGACCTTTTTTGCAGCAACAGTCTTGAATAACACTGCGCAAGAAACAGTTATCAAAGAGTTAGAAAATCGTTTTTGCTCAACTGACCCGTTAATTGCACGTCAATTTGCAGAAACAACGTTTTTTTCAGATCACAGAAGTGACTTGCCGAAAGTTACTGTACCAACCCTTATCTTACAATGCTCTGAGGACATTATTGCACCAGATGCTGTTGGTGATTATTTAAATAAACATATTCCTAATAGTTTACTAGTTAAAATGGTGGCAACCGGACACTGCCCGCATTTAAGTCATCCAGAAGAAACCATCTCTATTTTACGAGAGTATTTAAATGTTACAGCAGAGGTAAGGTGAAGTATCCAATGGATCAAATACTTAATCATGCACCATGTGGTTTTCTATCTCTTTCAGAGGATGGCATAGTTAAAGATGTTAACCAAACCTTACTTACCCAACTAAATTATCAGGCTGATGAATTGCTGGGCCAACATCTAAATACAATTCTCACCGGCCCTACTCGACTTTTTACTCAGCTTTACTTTTTTCCATTATTAAAATTAGAAGGTCATGTTGAAGAGATGTATCTCTCCTTCCAATCTAGTAGTCTCACTGAAATACCAGTACTTATCAATGCCAACCAGAGGGTAGAAAATAGTATGAATTTCATTGATTGTGTCATTATTCCTATGCAAAAAAGGGATATGTATGAAAATGAATTGCTCGTCGCAAAAAAAGAGGCCGAGAAAGCTTTAGAAGAAAAACATAAAGCCCATGCTGAATTAGAGACTGCCCTAGCAAATTTGCAAACAAAGCAAGAAGAGTTACTAAAGCATAAAATTGCTACAATGAAAGAATTAGAATTAGCTAGAACGATTCAGGAAACCTCGTTAACTGATCCAATTAGTAACGAGCAACTGAAGATTGATGCCTACTACAAAGCATCAAGTGAGTTATCAGGCGATATCTATGGCTGCTACCAGTTGGACGAGTACCGCTATGGGATCATCATTCTTGACGTAATGGGACATGGGTTGTCATCTTCATTAATTACAATGTCCCTTCAGTCTCTCTTCCAACGGCTAATTTCTAAAGGAGACACCGCAGATGTGGTTATGAAGGAGTTAGATAACCACCTGCACAATCTATTTGGTAATAATGAAGATACTAGGCATTATTGCACAGCTATTTACCTGATGATCGATACAAAAAAGCAAGTAATATCTTATGTTAATGCAGGACACCCACCAGCAATCTGGCAAGCTAATGATGGGTCACAAACTCAGTTGCGCTCAACAACCTTACCAATTGGATCATTTGAGGGACTTACGTTTAAGGTAAATACAATCAACTACAGCAATGGTGGACGTCTCTTCCTATATACTGATGGAGTTTCTGAACTTTTTGGCCCTTCTTTTTTAACAAATTTCGTTTTAGAAAATAAGAATTTATCTCTAACCAGATGTAAGGAGAAAATGGTTTATTCACTTAATAACAGTAGTGAATTTAATTACCGTAAAAATGATGATCAGTGTTTTATTCTTGTTGATATAAAATAACCATACCCCCATGATGCTTCAAAGGAGCTCTCATGGGGATTTTTCATATATGACTCCGGAGAAAATTTACATTATTTCCCGAATAGAGTATGATTACTTTAACTATGTATATTTACAGTTTTTTAGACTCTTTAAGTACTGAAGTGGAGTGAACAATAGTGTCTGAGCTAGGTTTAAATCAATGTTCCCTCGAGACTCTCGAAGAAGAACTTCAACTGTATAAACGCTTAATCTCCAATCTTCCTTTTGAAGTTGATTATTTTGATGAGAAGACCAAGAAACGAATTCACAAAAAAAAGAACGAGGATTATTTTACTGTAACAACTGATCATGCAGAAGATAAGCTCGAGCCAACAATAAGCTTTCCTATGGATAGCTATTCGTTTAGAAATCTTGAAGCCTTCTTACAACCCTTATTTGACCTAGTTCCACATCATATTGTTTTTATTGATAATAAGGGTATTGTCACACTCTGTAACAAACAGACACTTGAAGATTTTCAGACCACTAGAGATGCTGTTTTGGGAAAACATATTAAACAACTTTTGCAAATCGACGAAGATCAAATTAAGCTCCTCGAAACCTTGAGAACAGAGAAAGAAATAGTTTGTGAAGAGGTACTCGACAAGAACTATGGTATTTGTAATACAAAAATTATTCGTGATCAAAATGGCGATCTTCTAAGGGTAGTCAGTTTATTTCACTTTTTAAATCCTCTGAAAGAAGCAGAGAAAATGAAAATGATTGGTCAAGTTTCTGCAAGTATTGCCCATGAAATCAGAAATCCTTTAACGACCGTTCGAGGATACCTTCAGTTATTGTCTCAAGAACAATTGCCATTTGCTGCAGAACTACTAAATGATTTATTAATTCCAGAACTCGATCGAGCAAATCGAATTATTAGTGACTTCTTAATGGTTTCTAAAAGTACTCCCGTAAAGAAAAATCCTGAAAGAATTTACAACTTTCTGACTCATTTTAAAAATCTGATGTATAGTGAAGCAGTAATGAAGGAAGTTGAGTTTAGCGTAAATATAAGTAACGAACTTACTGACACGATTTCGTTATTAAACCATAATGAGTTACTTCAAGTTTTCATTAATCTATTTAATAATGCTGTTGACTCAAGGGTTGATGGACGGCCATTATCCATTACACTAAATTGTAAAAAGGAAGATGGTAACATTGTCATTAATTTTAATGATAATGGGTGCGGTATGAGTGAAACTGTTTTAAGAGATATTTTTGATCCATTTTACTCAACGAAAGAAACTGGTACAGGTCTTGGGTTGTCCCTTTCAAGAAAAATTATTGAGCTACATTACGGGGCTATTACTGTTTCAAGTACGCTCAATAAAGGAACATCCTTTGTAATCACTTTGCCGATTACAAGATAATAAGAGGGTGTCCCAAAAGCATAGCTTTTGGGCACCTTTTTTTGCAAAAAAAAATAAGAGCTCGTCCTTTTTTTGGTATAATTAAGTCACCACAACCAAACTACCGAAAGGAACGATCTCTTATGTATATTAATTATAGCACTTCTGGTCAACTAGTTCTACCTATGGATATTGAGGTTCTTATTCCTAAACATCATCTATGTAGAATTGTTGATATAGCCGTTGAACAAATAAGTCCAAAACTCCTTTCTTCCCTTCATCCAGGTGGCGGTCGACCATCTTATCACCCAAGAATGATGTTAAAAATTATCCTATATGCCTACGCAAATCGAATGTATTCATCTCGACAAATCGCTAAGCAACTGGGAGAAAATATTTATTTCATGTGGCTTTCTGGCAACCAGAAGCCTGATTTCCGTACCATTAATCGCTTTCGCTCTACTCGGATGAAGGACATTATTTACCAAACATTCTTTGGTATTGTTGATCTACTCTGCAAAGAAGGGCTGGTTAAGCTAGAAGATTACTATTTTGACGGCACCAAAGTAGAGGCAAACTCTAACCGTTTTACATTCGTTTGGAAGAAATCCATTGAAAAATATGACAAGGCGCTAGATGAAAAGTACCAACAAATTGTTTTAGGCATAGAACGTATTGTGAAAGAGGATCAACTAGCAGAAAACGAAAAAGATTTTCAAGAAAAATTAGAAGAAACTCCGATCACCTCAGATAAAATTAAAGAAACCATTAAAGAGGTAGAAGTACGATTAGAAAAAGAGCCGAAGAATAAAGAATTGAAACGGGCCAAACGAACCCTCGAAAAAGACCTCTTGCCTCGCAAACAAAAATATGAAGATCAAAAAGCAATAGTAGGAGATCGAAATAGCTTCTCTAAAACAGATCATGACGCGACGTTTATGCGAATGAAAGATGATCATATGAGAAACGGACAATTAAAAGCTGGCTATAATGTTCAAATAGGAACAGAAGGTCAAATTATTACAGGGTTCAGTATCCATCAACGAGCAGGGGATCCTGGCTGCCTAATCCCGCATTTAGATCTATTAAAAAAGTATAACCGTCCAAAACCGAAGGTATTGATTGCAGACTCTGGGTATGGCAGTGAAGAAAACTATACATATTGCGAAGAAGAAGAGATTGAGGCATTAGTTAAATACAACACGATTGATAAAGAACAAACGAAAGTCTGGAAACAACAAATTGGTCGATTGGAAAATATGGTCTACGATGAGGAACTTGATGAATGGATTTGTGCAAATAATAAACGACTAGTTTTCACATATGAAAGTAAAAAGAAATCAGATAATGGTTATATCTCCATAAAAAGAACTTATCAGTGTATAGACTGTCATAATTGTCCATTTCAGTCTTCTTGTGCCAAAGATAAAGATACGAAATCCATATCAGTATCAATGGAAAATCAGAAGCAAAGAAAAGAAGTACGAGAACGCCTCTCTACTAAAGTTGGCGATAAAAAATATAGACAGCGGAAAATTGATGTAGAACCTGTATTTGGACAAATCAAGCATAATAGACAGTTTCAACGATTTTCTTTAAGAGGCCTTTCAAAAATTCAAGTTGAATGGGGTCTTATTTGTGCTGCTCATAACTTATTGAAGTGGACCAAATTGATATCGCATTAATAGATAGAATGAGAAAATTTGCCTCTAAAAACTAAATACCAGCCAAATTAGTACGAAAAAAAGTAAAAAATACACCAGAAAAAACATACTAAGATTAGTAGTGCAGACCCCGGCCAGGGTTTGTGCTACTATTTTTTATAGTAGAAGTGAAGTAAGGCCGATCAGCCTCTAGGACCATTTAAGAGTCCGTATTAAAAACCGGCCGACTTCACACCCTTATTTGAATCAGTTTAGTATGTTGGGTCCATAAGAGATCGAGTAAAAGAAAGTGGAATCGATAAGGCAATGTGAAGGCTTCTATGACTGGCAGGAGAAGGAGAAATGAATATGAAACATGTACTGGCATTCGATGTTAGTATGGGGAAAAGTACGATGGTTATCTATAACCACTATAAGAAATGTGAATTTGAAGGCGAAATTAATCATAATAAGTTGTCTTTTAAAGCCTTGAATGAAAAGATTTGTGAAATCACTAAACTGGATGGTCAGGCACCTGAAATTGTATTCGAAGCATCAGGAGTTTATTCAAGACCATTAGAATACTTCTTTCAAACAGAAGGCTACCCCTATCATAGAGTTAGCCCGTTAGAAGCGAATTTACAAACAGCTTCAATGCGCCGTCATAAGACTGATAAAAGCGATGCCCATGAGCTTGCTAAATCCCACTTTCGGACAGAACGTACAACGACATATCAAGAAGAAAACTATTATAAACAGATGCGCGCACTTACACGTTATTATGATGAATTAGAAAGTGAATCTACCAACCTATTCAGCCGTATGCACGCTATTTTACAACTAAGTTTCCCTGAGCTAGAACATCTTTTTTCAAAACGTTCTGCACTCTTTTTAAATATTGTTCAGCTTTATCCACACCCAGATGAAGTATTGGAGTGTTCTAAAACTGTGATACGAAACCGATTAAAAGCGAATACAAAAAAGAATCTATCCCTTACACGCGCTGAAGAAAAAGGAATAGGACTGCTTCACGCTGCCCAAAACTCATATCCAGCAATTTCGAAAGAAGATGTGAGATGTGAACAAGTGCGTGATTATGCTAAACGTATTTCAGACTTAAAAGAGAAAAAAGAACAGATTATTAAACAAATGGCAGAGCTATCAAAAGGACGCATAGAATTTCAAGTGCTAACTTCTTTTCCGGGGATTGGTGAAGTAACAGCGGTAAGATTAATTGGAGAAATCGGAGATCTTCGACGCTTTCAAAACCATAAACAATTGAATGCGTATGTTGGGATCGACATTATGCGGTATCAATCTGGTAATACATTTTATAAAGATAAAATTAACAAACGTGGGAATAACAAGCTACGAAAAATCTTATACTTTATGATTCAGACGATGATTAAACTACGTAAGAAGACTAACAATCATATTATAGAATACTACGACAAATTAAAAACGCAACCTCATGGAAAACCCCATAAAGTTGCGTCCATTGCGTGTGTAAATAAGTTTTTGAAAGTGGCATTTCATCTAATCACACACAACATCACCTATGATTACGAAGCGGCATCAACCTGTTCGTAAATCGTTATTTATACTATACCATACTTGGCCTCTCGAAAAAACTCAACTCGTAAGGTCTATTTGGCGTGCGCAAATTAATTTTGAGTGGGAGGGGTACCCCTCCCACTCAAAATTAATTCATCTAACATAAATAAAAAGATAAAAACACTTGACTGTAGGTAAGAAAAGAGGCTGACCTCAAAAGTCATTTTTCAATGACCTTTTGAGTCAGCCTCTTTCTTTATAACTTAATTAATTGTTCATACAAATTAATTAGATTAGGATATTCTTCCCTTAAATACTCAACTTCCTTAGAAAAGGCACCCAATACCTCTTCGTTAATTCTAGCTGATTTAGCTAGATTTTTTAATTTCTTCTTTTTCGACAATAGAAGCGAAGCATGACTCAGTATGGGAGGAAGTATTTTTTTAAAGAGTTTATACTGTCTAGGATAATCCTTACGTAATTCTTTGTATTCACATGCAATTTGGTTTAGCTCTACAAAGTCTCTATTTAATGGATAGGCAGATAGATAAAGCACAAGTAATTTCGGTTTTATATCCTTATATCTAGATTGAAAATTATATTGGTTTCTACAAACATCTTGCCAGTTGGACTTAGAGATTGGATGTTCTTGGTGATACGCTTTTGCATTGCCGTTGTGTATAAACTTAGCGCCTTCTTTATATAACCTAAAACCCAAATCCCAATCCTCAAAGCCATAACCAGTAAACTGCTCGTCAAATCCACCTACTTTTTGAAATAAATATTTAGAAAGTGAGACGTTTCCAGTACAGAAGTTTATCCAAGAAAATTTAAAGCCCTTTAACTTGTCTCCAAAAGAATTTAGTATATGTTCATAGTCCTCTAAAGGGTATGATCTTTTATCTAAAACTCCTAAATTAGTGATCTCTTCAAGGGATAATAGGTTTATTTGCGAAGAAATATCCTGATTATTTAATGAAAGCACATCTTGATTATCCTTATATAGAGAACGTAACTTTTTCAACTGTTTTCTTTTAAATTCTGGATACAAAACTGTAAATAACTTTCTTACTTCCATCCACCCTGACATAACGAGATTTTCCTGATCTTTATGAGTAAAGTAGTGAGTCTCAATTAAGCCTGGTGCCGCTACCATTTCCGCATCTAGAAAAACAAGGATTTCCCCAGATGCAAAGGTCACTCCTTTATTTCTTGCTTTTGCTCTTCCTAATGGTGACTCATTTCTTACCCATTTAATAGAATAAGGCGTGTCTATTTGTGAACTAAGCTTTTTGGTCTCGTCAGTCGAAGCATCATCAACAAAAATTACTTCCATTTTATCATGCGGAAACGTTTGACTTTTTAGCGACTCTAGCAGATACAAATTTAGAGGGTAGCGATTATACGAAGGTATAACTATACTAACTAATATCTCTGATTTTTCATCCTTATTTTTGCCCATGACCAACTATCACATCCTAGTCTAAAGATAATTTCTCTGATAGCTAGAAAAAGTTTTGTTTACTATCTTCAATAAAATATGTGCAAAATTTACCTTTGTGAGCTCTTAAGCTAAAGTTGGACGGCAATTTGCATAATATGTTGGACTTTTTCATCACCTTCCCGCTAAAATAACAAAATGGCTTAGCTACAGTTAGCTAAACCATTCAACTTTCATTATTTCTCATTAATTATGAAGCCCATCAAGGACTTATCTTCCTTAAAACACCAGTCAATAAAAACTTCTTTCACATCTCTAAAAAATATTTGCTCGTACTTGCCGTACCTATGGAAATACTTCTTTTCCAACTCATCTTTAGTCACTCTTAGTTCCTCTTCAAAACCTTTTGCAATAAGCGCCTTTTCAATTGGTATTAGTATGCCTTTTCGTTCAATAACATATAAAGTTGAAGAAACCGGATAGATATTAATGATATCAGGAGCTTTTTGAACCAATAAACTAATCCTTGCTACTTCCTTTTCTAACTCTTCTACGTTTACTTGTTGAGGCAAATGGTGATCTCCACTCATTTCTTGATCTAATTTAAAAATGATCATTCCTGAGTTATTCGGAAAATTCCAGTCATGATACCTTTCTTCAATCTCACATTTTAAAGAGACCTCTACAACTCCCTTTAGTTGATCTAACACATGGTTAATGATGACCGACCTTGCCCTTTCAACTTGTACACTTTGGCCTTGTTCCATTAAGACCTCTTCCATCGGTGATATAAAACCTCGTATATAAGCGACAAAAATTCTTTTGTATACAATGGATTGGCATGATTGAGGTCCTTTACCAAAGTTCTTTCTTAACAGTTTACTCAAATAACTGCTAATTGAATTAAGTACTTCTTGTTCCATTTACTCACCTCTTGTCATTATTACAAATTGTTCTAGTTAGATTTCTATAAAAAATTCCTAACCAACATTTATCAATTTTAGTATGTACTATCTCAAAGGAAAAAATAAAAACCAGCTATACTGGTTTTTAGATCAATAGTTTTTCGGTTAAGTAAATAATTTTTTTACAAATAACGATTTTTAATTGCTGATAGCTTATTGTAAATAAAAGAAGATATAACTTCGATCATTTTTAAAATCCCAGGTCATAAATAAACCTTCTATTACTCTTCCAAATGCTAACTCAAACAATTCTCTTTGATTAACATAGCTTTTTTTTATTTCTCTTGAACGTTCTTGTAATATATCCATACAATCTTTTCGAAATAAAACCTTTTCAACCTCAAGCATTGTTTCTTGGCACTCCACAGCAAACATATTTTGATTTAATTTTATTATATCAATGCTGGAAGGAACTTTATGAACCCCAGAACTAACACGAGCAATTTGCTCAGCTAACTTACCTTTTAGTTTCGTAGAAATCATGGACTCAGAATATTCATAGCTCTTACCATTATCTATAACGATAACTCCTGTATTTTTTTCATAATCCCAATCGCAAAAATATGTATGAAGTGGGTGGCCTAAAATAACTTTCGCTTCTTCGACAAACTCATCTATAACCTTAGCTATTACTACATTCCGAAATTCATAAGCTAAATTATATTGGTTAGACTCAATCAGAACTTCTTCTGCAGGTGTTATGTACTTACGAATAAATACTGTAAGCCTACTATCATAAATTGTAACTAAACAAGTTTCTGGCCCCTTACCAAACCGCTGTTTCAGCATTTTGCTAAACAAACTACCTAAATGAAGGAGGTTGTCTTGAGTACGATTATTAGTGAGCGTTTTTGTCAACTTCATTCCTCCTTTATTGTCTAGACAGTCTTTTACTTTACCAAATTTGGATTTTCTATGAGAACGTAAAAAGGCCTAACTCGTTTGTTGATTGAGTTAGGCCATGGATAGACTGGCTATTGAGTAATAGTTTCTTCCATTTACCAATTTAATGAGATTTAAAGTTATTATATCAATATAATTCATTTTCACTTAGAACTTAAACCGATAACAGCAAGAAATTGGTTCTTAAATATTTTAGCACTATTTTTAGTATATGACAATTATATATCGCGAATGGATGCCTTGTTATTTTGTTTCCCCTTCGTCTAACTGTGAGGATGTAGGTAAGGTTAAGATAAAAGTCGTACCCTTCCCTAGTTCGCTAACCACATTTATAGTTCCTCCCATAGCACCAATAATATTGTATACAACCATCATCCCAAGACCGGTTCCTTTTTCTCCTTTCATAGAGAAATATGGTTCTCCAAGGCGACTTACTTGATCTACCGTCATGCCAACACCAGTATCTTTTATCATGATTTTTACCATACTACCATGAGGCATTACAGAAATGAATAGATCTCCCCCGTCTGGCATGGCTTCAATGGCGTTTTTGAATAGGTTAATTAACGCCTGCTGCAATTTCTGCTTGTTGGCTTTCACTAAGAAAGGCAAATCCTTATATTTTATATCTACACAATTTGAATTAGCTAACGGTCGAATAACATCTACTGAATTCTGTAATACTTGTTCGCCTTCTATTACATATAGATTTTCATTCGTTGGTTTCGTAAATGATAGATATTCAGTAATGATTTTCTCAGCTCGATCAACTTCATTTATGGCAATGGAAATGTAGTTGTCTAGTTCCTGTCTTTTTAATTCTGGTCTTTTCATTAATTGCAAAAAACCTTTAACGGTCGTTATTGGATTCCGAATTTCATGCGTAAAACTAGAAGCAACATGATTAACGATTTCCATCTTCTCTATACGAGTCACATGTTCATACAAACTTTGAATACTATTAATTCGCTCGCTTAAAATTACTAATAGGCTTATCGCTGCCAAATGCATAAAAACCGTACTGAAGAAGAGTAACGAAGAGAATGACTCTGGCAAAGTGTATCCTATTATCAACATGATCAGTAAAGGCGAAATCATACCTACTAAAATACTAAATGAAACGCGCCTGCGGTAAGATACCCTATGAAAATGCTGAGAAATAAGACTTATGAACAGGCCATGAAATATACCAAGCCAAATGCCATAAACCATTCCATCACCACCTAGATACATCCGGTAGCTAATCAGAACTAAGGTTAGAAGAAGACAAACTCTCCATCCTCCGTATAAACCTGCTAGAGCAATTGGTACTAACCTTAAGTCAATAAACAACCCCTCAGCCAGATGCGTAGGAAATGTCATACTAAGAATAATAGCAAGAGATCCTAAAAGAACTAGATTATAGTTAGCTCTTCCACGTTTTTTTATGGTAAGGAAAAAAAAGACTGAATAACAAACGAATATGATAAAAAGATTGAATACTAAGTCCTTAACTATCTCCACAATGTTTCCCATCTTTCCAATTCATATTTGATATTTGTAGGTCAGACAACAAAAAAAGCCAAAATAAGCGTAACAAAATACTGTTACTTCTTATTTATGGCTTTAAACTCTAGCATCTATCTAATAATTCTTTGCCTGTTATTAAGTTAATTTTGTGTATTCATTTTAAAGAAGATTAGATTTGGGCATTATTTCCCAATATCCTTCTATAGGATATAACAGATTTACAATAATATCAATAAAATGTAAAAATATTAGGAAAACAATAAACTAATTAACTCACTATAGACTAAAGTTACTACTTTGTACAAGATACTGTAGCTGCATTTAGAAACTCATTACAATCCTCTAGTTTTAAAGGTTTACTAATTAAATAGCCTTGAATTTCGTCACAATCTATTTGTTCAAGGAAGGTCCGCTGCTGTATTGTTTCTACTCCCTCTGCAATAACCTTAAAATTTAAACCCTTTGCCATCATAACAATTAATTTTACAATAGCATCGTTCTTTTCATTGGTATTCAATAAAGATATAAACGACCGGTCAATTTTTAGGCGATCAATTGGGAACTTGTTCATGTATTGTAAAGATGAATAACCTGTTCCAAAGTCATCCATGGCTATATGAAAGCCCATTTCTTTTAATTGTGAAAGTTTAAAAATTGTATTCTCCATAGAACCCATTGCAATACTCTCTGTAATTTCTAACTCTATGTTATCCGGGTTAGCACCTGTTTGAGCAATAATATTTGCCACTATTTTTACGAAATTTGTCTGTTGAAACTGTATCGAGGATATATTTACAGCTACCCTTAATCGTGGTATCCCTTGGTTTTCCCATGTAACAGACTGTTTACAAGCTTCTCTTAAAACCCAATCCCCTAGAGGTAGAATAAGACCTGTTTCCTCAGCAATAGAAATAAATTCAGATGGTGGAACAAAGCCCCTACTTGGTGAAATCCACCTAATTAAAGCCTCTACCCCAATAATTTGGCCAGTTTCTAATGACAGTTGAGGTTGGTAGTATAACACAAACTCACTTCGATCAAGTGCCTTTCGTAAAGAATTTTCCAATGCTAGCTGTGGTACCATATCCATAGAGGCTTGATAAAGTTTAAAATGGTTTTTCCCATTTTCTTTTACCTTATACATCGCCGTATCTGCCTTCATCAGGAGTGCCTCAAAATTTTCCCCATGTTCTGGGTAAATGGAAATACCTATACTTGGTGTAACATGAAGATCGACACCCGATATGTCATAGACTTTTCTTAATACTTGAAGTATTAACTCTGCTTTTCTTTCTATTTTTGACATAGTTACATTTTCAAGTAATATTGCATATTCGTCGCCACCAATTCGGCAAACTAGCTCATTAGAATGCATGACTTGACTAAGCCTTCTACCTACTTCTTTTAATAATAAATCTCCATAGGAATGTCCCAGGCTATCATTAATTTGCTTAAAACGGTCTAAATCTAATAGTAAGAAGGCAATCTTCTTTTCGCCAACAGGATTTCTATTTTTTATTGCTTGTGCTAACCTTTTTTCAATATATCGCCGATTCGGGAGGCCTGTAACTACATCATGAAAGGCAAAGTGCTCCATTTGGTTGATTGTTTCTACTAAGCGGTCTGTCCGTTCTTTTACTTTTATTTCTAGTGCTTCATTTAAGTTGTTTAAATCTGATACTAGACGGTCATTATCAAGAAGTGTAAAAACTTGTCTAAGGATAACTAGTAAAATACTGAAAAACAATCCAATAACTATTGGTGTACTATGCTGGAGTTCAGAAATAACATAAATGGATAGAAGAATAACACCAATATAAGGGAGGCTATGTTTCAAGAAAAGACTTCCTTTTGGCTTGTTTTTAAGAATACTTTTATTATCTTCATATCCAATAAAGGGCTCATGATGAATACTTGCAAGACTAATAATAAATAAGGATAAAATCCATAACGGTTCAGTAATACTACCTACAGTATAAACACCTTTAACAGTTAGATAAGAAAATATCAAATCAGCAATAATTTGAACTAATAGTCCAAAGATTAAGAGATAAGAAGTTGTCTTAGTAAAAATTGAATTTGAGGCGACCACTAAACTAATTACACCAGCCAAGACACCTAAGTCTAATATGGGGTAGAGTATATCTATATACGAGAAAGTTTGATTAAAATTTTTGATTAATGGATCCATAATAAAAAACCAAATAAATGTTCCCGCAACTGACATTACTATCAAGATATCTAATAGGAAACGAATGGTTAGCAAATTATTCTTCTTCATAACACTCATAATTAACAGAAGTGCTATAAAATAAAAGACATTTTGAGAAATCCATAGTATCTTTGGTACCATTGCAGCTTCGGCACCAGTAGTCATTGTAAAATGATAAAATGCCCAAACTACGATACCTAATAAGTAAGACAAGATACCTAATCCAAGAAAAAGCCAAAACGCTCTTGCTTTCCCCTCTTCTTTTCTATAGGTGTTCATAATCCATGTAAAGGCTGTAATACAAGCCACAACTTGAAAAACAGCTATACCCCAATCCAATATTAGCTCCTTGGATTGAAACAGATAATTCCAAGAAAGATTTAAAACTATATAAGTGGCAATAAATATATATGCGAATTTTTTATCTCTCTTGCTGAACATAAACTTCTCCTATCTTGTGATATACTTGATTTTGGTAAACTCTGGTTTAACTGTGGTTAACCATGGGTAATTAACCTTTTTCTTATAAATGAGACTGGGGTAAAGGACTGCAGGGATGACATGATCACCTTTGTAATAAGTCTGTTCCCCTACTGCCTCTAAAGGGACTTTATATACATTTCTAAGGGCTTTATAAAATAATCGTTCCACAAGCCCAACGCAATATTCTATTTTATGAAATTCAGTGTAACTTACATATAGTGAAATTAATCGTTCTAAATTTTTTCCTCTGTATTCCCTCAGAATAGCCACCTTATCAATCTCAACTACTTGTTTAGGATTTGAAGCAATATGCTGAAGTTTATGAAAAGGATACACATTGTTTATGTTGTTCTCAAATGTAGTGTAATATGGCTTAAACTCAATTGTACCAATACTTCTTTTTTCCACATCTCGTAATATAAAGCGGTCTGACTTTTCTTCTAAAGAGGGTTCTAGCATATACCCTTTTTCAAGCCAACAATCCATCCAAATCTGGTTGAAAATATTAAAATCAGCTATTGTTTCCACTTTAACGTACATTATTACCAGCCCCTATTCTAGTGAATTTTTATCCTTCGGTATTCTCGTGAAATGAGTAATTAAAGTACCATTTCTATTAAACTAGAAAATATAGGTTCTTATGTAAAAACTGGACAAAAATTTGCTATACCGCAAGAATACATGAAAAATGACAAATGGTAAATGTATTTGAAGATAAAAGTGTCGAAGATGTTCGAATTTAATAACTTAGGAGTTTTTAAACATACAACCCTACTAAATGATGTTCTAACCACCGTCTCCCATATTTTTGACGGCAGCTCCATAGACTTCTAAATTTCATACAAAACATCCTAGTTCTTAATATTGTTAATATTTCTAAAGCATATAAAAACACCTTCAATTTTTTAAAAATTGAAGGTGTTTTTTACTCAAGAAAACGCCATAACCTTTTGCAAAAGGCTACCTCTTCTTATAACCTTATATTATCCTACTTATGATACGGTTCATTCCTATTAATCCGGAATGCCCGATAGACTTGCTCTACTAAAACCAGTCGCATTAACTGGTGTGGGAATGTCATTTTTGAAAAGGACAATTTGGCATCGGCACGCTGCATAACAGCTGTACTTAGTCCTAGTGAACCTCCAATAATAAAGGCAACCTTACTGCGTCCGTATGTAGCTAGCTTGTCTAATTCTTTCGCTAGCTTTTCTGAACTCCACATTTCACCTTCAATGGCCAAAGCAATTACATACGCATCCTGTGGGATTTTTGCTAAGATCCGTTCTCCCTCTTTGTCTTTTACTTGGAGCATCTCTGCTTCACTTAACTGTTCAGGTGCTTTTTCATCAGCTACTTCAACCATATCTACTTTGGCATATGGGCCCATCCGTTTTATGTATTCATTAATTCCATTAATTAAATATTTCTCTTTTAGCTTCCCAACAGTAACAATTGAGATATTCACAGGTTAATACACCACTTTTCATCTTTTATCCACAGAAGTTATCCACATATCAACAGGGTATAGTTAAATTATCCACTTATTTTATAAATTGCCTGTTGATCGCAGAAATTACACACTGTGGATAGCTGAATTTCTTGCTCTAACTTTTCCATTACAGGGGCTAACTCAGTCTCATCTACAACGATATCTAGAGCCAAATCTACATGTTCCTCACAGCAATAATACATCGTACGATCACTTCTTTCTTAAATACTTCTTACATTTATCCATTCTACCTATTTTTTTTTTATTTATCCACACCAAAACAAAAAGACTTACTCACTTGGCTTTGTGAATAAGTCTGCTGCTATTAGGCTTTTGCTTTTCTTCCACCAAAATAGAATAATCCAAACAGTAAAAAGAATGTCATAACCACAATTGATAAAACCAATATGGCTGGTGCTCCGAACTGATAAATGAGTGGCAATGATGCTGCTGTGAAAATTCCTCCTCCTACAAGTGGCTCGAATAAGATCTGCTTATACCCGAAACCTTCAAGGGCTGGGCTTTCATTGTCAGGGTCAGCAATCTTCATTAACAATAGACCAGTTGCAGTCATCCCCATTGCTTGGCCTAAATCACCAATTCCTCTCTCAAACCAAAACTGTGGGATCATCCTCGGTGCCAAAACAAGAAAGGCAAAGACATTCCATCCAATTGCCACAACGGCTAGAAGTAAAAATGGAGCTAAATTATCTCCGATGACAGCTAGAGATAAGCTTGCTAATGCACTCACAATTAAGATATCTAATGAAAAACCAGAAATACGGTTAACCATTTCTCTATCAATATACTTACTCTTACCTGTGCGATCTAAGTAGATTTGAATAACCATTCCCCCTACCATTGCTAGTGGAAACAATGGTACATAAGGGAATAACTGAACACCTGTCCACGAACCCCATGTATACCTTTCTAGTAATACGATTAGTTCTAGCAAAACATAGCCTAGAGCAATCGCTGCACCTACAATTGCTAAATGAAATGCTAACGGCTCCATTGAAGTCGTTTGTTTAGTTTTTGTTACATTCGTTTCTCGGTCTTCTAGCTCGGCTAACTTCTCCTTTTCCTCCTCTGTTAGTTCTCTCTTATCTTTTCCACCTACAAATTTAGCTCGACCTGTTCTTGCTCCCCAGTTAATTATGATAATCCCTACAATTACCCCAGAGACAATCCCAATTGTCGCAAGTCCAACGGCTAAATCCGCACCTTCAGCAAATCCCAACTCCTCGAACGTTCCCGATAACCCTGCTGCTGTACCGTGTCCTCCAACAAAGCTTATCTCAATTAAAGCTCCTGTTAACGGGTTCATCCCGAAAAAAGGCGTAAGGATAAAAATTGTTAAGAGTAAACCTACTACATACTGTCCCCAAGAAACCGTTTGCCCCATGACTACCTGAGGACCAGCAATTAACCATATTTTCTTTAAGTTAGGGACAACCTTGCCTAAGAATAATGCAGCAAATACAATATTAATAAATAAACCAGGTAAGGTGGACCATACACTTAATATATCCTCTGGAATAAGTCCGTTGTGAAAAAACGTTTCTTCCTTTGCAAATAACTCTACTATTCTTCCTAATATTTCTGGTCCTAAAAAAAGGGCCACAAACCCTGCAATGATTGAACTTGGCAAAAATAGCTTGCGTAAACCTGTTATATTAGAGCGCAGTATTTTTCCGATAATCAAAAAAATGCCCAGTAGAATAAAACTAAATCCGATTATGTTAGGTGTCAAACCTTAACTCCTCCTTCTTCTTAGTCTTTTACTTTTTTACCCTATTCACAGCTGAGTAAACATATACGCAGAACCGTTAAAATCCCTGCTAACGTGCGTAAAAAAAAGAGTCCTGAACTTAATCAGTGACTCTTCAAGATATTTATAATGTTTGTTTAGCAAGAATAAGTGTCGTTGTTTGTAATTGGCCATCACGATAGAATTTAACTTCTAACTCATCGCCAATTTTCTTTTTCGTATATAGGTGCTTGCGAAGATCATGAGTATCTTGTACTGCCTCTCCGTCTAATTCAACAATCACATCATACTGCTTCAGCCCTGCACGATCCGCTGGTGTCATTGGTTCAACTCGCTCTAAAATAACTCCTGTTTTGACTTCGTCAGGAAGCTTAAACGTTTCTTTCCAATGTACGCTTGGAATTTCAGATAACGAGCGAATAACTACACCCATTTGTGGACGCTGGACCTCACCATATGTTTCTAAATCATTAATTACCGGAATGGCAACTGCACTTGGTATCGAAAAACCGATTCCTTCAACAGATCCACCCATTTTCATGGAGTTAATCCCGATTACTTGTCCTTGAATATTAATTAAGGCACCTCCACTGTTGCCTGGGTTAATGGCAGCATCAGTTTGTAAGACTTCAGCTTCCCAATCAACACGTCCATCCTTATTTAAATCTACAGGTACACTTCTCTCAGTAGCACTAATAATACCTTGTGTGACTGTCCTAGAAAATTGTAATCCTAGTGGATTTCCAATTGCAATTGCAGGTTCGCCAACTCGCAATAATTCAGAATTTCCAAACTCAGCAACAGTAGTAACTCCTTCTGCTGAGATTTTTAATACTGCTAAATCTGTAATAACATCTGTTCCAACTAATTCTGCTGGTACTCTAGAACCATCACTTAAACTAACCTCAATCTGACTAGCTCCTTCAATAACATGGTGATTGGTTACAATATAGGCAACACCGTTTGATATTTTATAAACTACACCAGATCCTGTTCCTTCACCTGATGTCATCCACGGATTTGATGGTTTCAAATTTATGACACCAACTACTGAATCTGATACTCTTTCGACAGCATCAATAATATCTGAGTTAACAGACACGTTTAACGTACTACCTAGTTGCGAGGATGCTGGTTCACTTTCATTTGTTGTTACAGTACTGCTGCCTTTCGGAACTACTTCATATGGAAGTAAGCCTGCATCGGAGAGGAATGGAACAGAAAATATGACAAGCAAAGCTCCGACTACTGAACTAAAGAATGCAGTTACTCCGATGCCTTTAGATGATTTTCTTTCTCTTCTTGTTTCTGTTTGATAATGCTCATCGTAATATCCCATAAAGTTTACCCTCCTTATATGATTTCACATATAATTTATCAAATTTGATAAAGAGGAATCCAGTATTTTAATTATTTTTTTACTCTCAGTATACCCAGCTATGAAACTTTTAAACTGCTACTAATTCAGTAGGTTTGGCTGGGTCTGTATCAAATAATCTCAAATCATCGCCGACTTCATGGCCTTGTTCTGCTAATGTTTGCTTCACTGTTAAATGAGCAAGGTCCTTCATATTATTGTCTTTACTTAAGTGAGCTAAATAAACTCTTGTTTTCTTTGTCCCAATTACTTCAGCTAAGGCAATAGCTGCATCCTCATTGGAAACATGTCCAACATCACTCAATATCCGACGCTTTACACTCCATGGGTATTTTCCCATTCTAAGCATATTCATATCATGGTTTGACTCAAAGATGTATACATCTGACTCTTTTATTGTTCCTTTCATTCGATCACTAACATAACCAGTGTCTGTAATCACCGATAGCTTTTTTCCTTCGTGGTGAAATACGTAAAACATTGGTTCAGCCGCATCATGTGAAACTCCAAAAGACTCAATATCAAGATCGCCAAAAGCTCGTGTTTCTTCCATTCGAAACACAAATTTTTGATCTAATGATACTTTTCCTAAATGTCCTTCCATTGCCTGCCATGTTTTTTCATTGGCATAGATAGGAATATCATATTTTCTAGCTAATATTCCTACACCTTTAATATGATCACTGTGTTCATGGCTTACTAATATCGCATCTAATTCACTTGGACAACAATCGATTTTCTTAAACAGTTCTTCCATTGCCTTTCCACTTAAACCAGCATCTACTAAAATTCGCTGTTTCTCAGTGGCTACATAAATGGCGTTTCCTGTACTACCACTTGCCAAAACGCTGAATTTTAAGCTCATATTGTTTCTCTCTCCATTATTGTATATTTTGAATGGCCCCGTCGATGGCATTTACATAATAAATTTGATCATTGACCCCAATGTTCCACATAGGAGCAAAAACCTGTACTTCTCCATGTGGCTTAAAAAAGCTAAAATAACTCCATTCCACCTTCGTAATCTTACTATCGGGTGGTATTAGCTGTGCGTTAAAAAGTTTCTCAATTGCTTTTATACTTGAGATAACTTCCTGTTCTTTTCCTTGGGGGTGTATTGGTAATATCGTTAAATAGTTTTGCTCGTACATGACAATTTCCATATCTTCATCTAGCTGTAACATAAGTGGTAGTCGCCCACTTTCATAGTTATCAACTTTTTTTCCCTCATAGGTTTGATAAAAATAGATTTGCATCAACTCTCTGTCGAAGTGACTATAACGATACTCTTGTCCATTAACGACTTTGTCAACGACAAACTGCTTTGCTTGAACATGAATGCTTTGCTCACCCTGAAGAAGTGGGTAAGGATCTTCTAATAAGACCGTCACAAATTCATCTTCAACCATGAGTACTTCTTGATTATCTGGTATCTGAGTTTCTAAAGAAAGCTCTGTTGTACCACTAATATAGGTTCCTGTTAATTGTTCTTCGTGCAAGTCAACAACAATCGTTATATTCATTTCAGATAATCGTTCTTGCAACGTTGCTTCAGCTGTAAAATTAATGTTACTTGCCGTCTTTTTTTCATTTAGTTGATAGCCTAGGAAAATATTTAGAAGCAAAAAGGTAATAATAAAAATCGTTTTTGCCCTACTCCAATCCATTTGTTATCGCCTCGCTATCATCAACTTCTTCAGCAATATGAACTACCTGCCAGTTGCCGTTGTATTGAATGAACCATCTTGGTTCAAGCACAACAAATGACTGCCTCATAATCATCGTAAATCCATAATTAATATCTGTTAATAAGGAGCGCTCGAACTCTTCCTTGTTTTCCAGCGCTTCAATAAGCTCTTTACCAGAAGGCAATCGCGTAGATTTAGAAATATTAATTGGTTCTTCATCCATGATAAACATCGGACGAACATATTGCTCAATTTGGTTTCCATTTCCACGATGTAACGTAATTTCAAATAGGTTATTTACCTCAAAAATGTTAGTCGAATAGACCGGAAGCCCACCTATAAATAAACGAAAGGTTACTTCTTCTGATGTGCCAAACGTTTTTAGGGAGTCAAAGTAAAATGAGCTTGTAAAACCACCATGCCCATTGAGAAAATCAAGTGCACTAAATATAACATGTTTGTTATTGCGCTCTACCAAATCACCAAAGGTGGGATTAATATAACGTAGGATGTTACCACCTTGTAAAATGTTCACCATTCTATTCCCATCAGTGAAAGACTCTTCACCGTTTGACTGTAAATAATGTTTAACAAAGTTTGGATCACTAAATAATACTTGTCTAAAATGGTCCGTTGGTAGTGGCTTAGCTATATATGTCGCACTATTCAAATACATAGCTTCTATAGGTAAATAGGTTGTTTTGCGATAGCCATTTCCGAAATCAATAATGTCAAAAGGGAAGACTTCATAGAACACATTCGTGGAATTCAATGCAATATCTTCGATAAACCTACTAACTGGAATATTTGTATTTGCTTCGACAATGACTCTCTCATCATTCGAAATGAGCTTCACTCTTACAATCTCTTTGTCTCTTTCTTTTTCTAAGGCAAAAACCATGCGATCGATCTTACTAATAAATAACTGATCACTATGATTCATTTGATAAATATCTTTAAAGATTTCACTCGGTATACTCGTTGGAAAAATAAACTCAATTTTGTAGTCAGAATTAATTCGGTGAAAAGGACTTAAATTAGGCCTTATCATAAACTTTTCTAACGGAGTTCCAAAATACTCTTCATAGAAACGTTGTGCAAATACACTATTGTCTATTGAAGCGAAAGACTTACCCTCTTCGTGTAAAATTACCTGTTTCGGTTTAATCACTTCGTGTAGCTTTTTTTCTAGACCAATTTGTGTATTATCAATATACTCTGTACTTTTTAAAATTGCGTACTCGGGCTGAAATGTCCATATTTGGTATGTCAAAAACACACTTAATAATATTAAGAACCATAACGTAGTAGTTTTAATATGTTCAACCATTGAAACCCACCACCTTTTCTACTGAATAAGGCAATGTTAACGTAATCGTTGTACCTACATTCCACTCACTATCAACCCAAATACTACCACCATGTGCAACAACGATTTGCTTAGCAATTGCTAGTCCGAGACCTGTACCACCTAATTTTCTAGAACGTGCTTTATCAACACGATAAAAACGTTCAAATATTTGCGGTAAACTTTCTTTTGGGATTCCAACACCTTCATCACTGACACTTATTTTAAAATGCTTTTCGCCTTCTCCTAATAAAATCGAAATTCTACCACCTTCAGGAGAATACTTCACAGCATTTGATAAGATGTTATCTAACACCTGGATTAACTTATCTCTGTCTACCGTCGCAAAGGTGGTTTGATCAGGGATATCCCTATGAAAAACAATCATGTCCCGATTGGAAACAAGTTCATAACGATCGATAATGCTATTCACTAGCTTTGTCACATCAATCGTGTCAAAGTTTAAGCGGTAATCTTTACTATCCATTTTTGAAAGTTGTAGCAAATCATTTACGAGACGAATCATTCTTTCCGTTTCTGTTTGAGCTACATTTAAAAACCTTGGGGCAATTGCAGGATCATGTAAAGCACCATCCTCTAGGGCTTCTAAGTAGCTCTTCATCGAAGTTAGAGGTGTTCTCAGCTCATGAGATACATTCGCTACAAATTCACGGCGCTCTTGCTCAATTTTCTCTTGTTCAGTCACGTCATGAAGAACGGTAATAAGCCCATTAAACTCTCCTTCTTCTTTCTGAATGACAGAGAAACTTGCTTCAAGCAGATACTCTTTATCTTTATTGCCAAAGTCTAGAAGCAACGAATCTGTTTGCTTAATTAAATCGTTTAAACCAAAGACTTCCGTTAAACGTAGTAGGTCGACAATTGACGTACCAAGTATTTTATCTTGAGATACATTTAAGAGAAGCTCGCCCTGCCTGTTTACTAAGATAATTTTCCCTTCTTTATCGGTAGCAACTACCCCATCGGTCATATGGGATAAAACAGAGCTTAGTTTACGCTTTTCTTCCTCTTTCATTGCATTAGCATCTTTTAATTTATTCGTTAATTCATTAAATGTAATCGCTAGTTGGCCAATTTCATCTTTTCCATAAACATGAACCTTCCTAGAAAAATCTCCTTTTCCTAGTACCTGTGCTTGCTTTCGCATATCAAGAATCGGCCTTGTAATTGTTCTCGCTAAAAGCACGCCTAATGCAGCAGTAATTGCTAAAGCAATAATCGTACCTGTCATTAAGATTTGATTTATCTGACGCATTTGTTCATATATTTCTTCCATAGATGCCTCTATATAAATGGCACCAATAGTTTCGTTTTCTGATTTTACAGGTACAGCTAATACACGCATTCGGTGCCCTGTATTTTGATCACGGAGAATATCCTCATCATCTGTACCAAGGAGAGCTCGTTTCACTCGAATTTCTGTTGTCCGCTGTCCAATAACATGACGTTTTTGAAAGTTAGACACACTTAAAACGACTTTATTTTTATCTATTACTTGCACTTCTGCGTTTTCAATTGAGAAAAACTCACGGAGAAGAACATCTATGTCTGATCGTAACGTGGGAGTTGAGTCATCTCTGTTTTTTCTCATTTCCTGTTCAACATTATAGGCAAGTAAGCTAGCTCTCTCATCGAGCATATCATAAAAATTCTCAACCAGTTGGTCTTCAAGCTGTTTGGTAAAATATACACCAATTACCTGCATAGCTATTAAGATCAGTAGAACATAGATGATGACGATTTTTACATGGATCGATTTAAAAAAACCGACTTTTTGCATATGTTAGTTCTCCTCATAATTCTTAAGATAATAGCCGACTCCTCTTCTTGTGATAATCCAATTCGGATGGCTAGGATTGTCCTCGACTTTCTCTCGTAACCTTCGCACAGTTACATCAACAGTTCGAACATCACCAAAATAATCATAACCCCAAACTGCTTGGAGGAGATGTTCTCTAGTCATAACCTGACCCATATGTTTAGCCAAATAATATATAAGCTCAAACTCACGGTGTGTCAGCTCAATTGCCTCACCACGTTTTGTTACTAAATAGGCATCTGGTTGTATCGCAAGTGAACCAATATAAATTTCTTTTTTGTCCGGAGTTAACTCTTCAGACTTTTGCTGATGGCGTCTTAAATTCGCTTTGACTCTCGCTAACAATTCTCTAGTGCTAAAAGGTTTTGTCACATAATCATCAGCACCTAGCTCTAAACCAAGAACTTTATCAATCTCAGAGTCTTTCGCTGTCAGCATAATAATCGGCATATCGAATTTCTTTCTTACTTCACGACAAACTTCCATGCCATCTTTTAATGGCAACATAATATCTAATAAAATTAAGTCAGGAACTAACTGAATGACCTTCTTAATAGCCTCTTCTCCATCATGAGCACATTCAACTGTAAAACCTTCCTTTTCTAGGCTAAACTTTAAAATATCTGCAATTGGCTGTTCATCATCAACAACTAAGATTTTCTTTTCCATACGCTTCTCAACTCCTGGTTCAATATCAACGAATTTCGATTAATTATACTACAACCATTTTAACATACTATTAATCTTTTTTTCCTGTTTACAAAATTAAACAAAAAAGATCTGGCCGATGCAAGAAAGGATTGACGTGTTACCAATACTTTTGCAAGGTCCAGACCTATCTAATTTACCTATTTAAAAAATCCATTGGATTTTTCAATTTTCCGTTTTGCAGTACTTCAAAGTGTAGATGGACACCTGTAGAATTTCCCGTAGAACCCATCACACCAACTTTTTGACCTTGAGAAACTGTTTGGCCGACTCTTACATCAATTGAGGATAGATGAGCATATAATGTAGTCATCCCATTGTTATGGTTAATCATAACTTTATTGCCATAACCACCATCCCACCCAGCAAACGAGACTGTTCCATTGTCTGCAGCGAGAATATTGCGGTTAGTAGGACGAGCTATATCAATTCCTCTATGAAACCTACCCCAGCGCATTCCTTGGTAACTTGATATATACCCACCGACAGCAGGCCATGCTAACCTACCTGTACCTCTTGACGTAGCTACTTTCGTTCCTTTTACAACGATTCTAGTTTGAGGTTCTTTTGTAATATTTTCACTGACGATTTGCCTTTGGATTGTTCTACCATTTTCCCGGGCAATATTATAGCTGACAACTCGTTCTCCAGCTTGTCCAGCTTGCAGAACCTTTGTGTCACCACGCCACATATTCTTGTCTTCTTTTGTCTCTGTTTGGAATGGTATTTCTTCTTTAATCTTTGTTGCTTCTTCAATAATTACCTTCACTACTGGCTCATATATAGTGACATTTAGTTTATCACCAATCTGCAACAATGTGTTTTCTGTGATAGAAGGATTTAAAGCTAATATATCTTGCATTGAAAGACCATGCGCTTGTGCAATCGCGCCTAATACATCTCCAGGTTCAACTACATAAACATCATCTTCTAGTGTTCCTAGAATAAGTTGTTTCACTGCGTCGTCAACAGACAAGATCATTTTTGGATACACAGGAACCTTATCAACTGTAATGTCCTTAGATAGTCTAACATCCTTAATAACCCTCTCACCAACAGCAGGGTCAGCAATAGTCTGATTGTTTTCTTTAGCATTTAAAACTGCTAGTAATTGTTCTTCTGAAACATACTGTAACTTCAGCTTTGTAAGAACTGCCTCATATTCTTCTTCAGAACTTACATACGCAATTGCCTCGCCATCAACTTTTAGTGCAGTAGCTTCAGCTTTTATTGTTAAGTTTTCCTCAAGAGCTGCAAGAGTAAGACTTGTATTTGTACGTGAGTTAAAAACAACTTCTGGTATTAGCTTTACATTTTCACCAACGACTAAATTAAGTGCAGAGTATTCATTAGAATACTTATTGATCTTGTTACTTATTAATTGATCTACTAAGTTATTATCGTCTACAGCACCTATTCTATTATTATCTACATATACATGATAGATTGTTTCAACATTTAATTTAGCCAAATGTGTGGATTCAGCACTCACACGATCTGTAGTATGTACACTTGTCGTCAGTAATGCAGCTATGCAAAGGCTTGTCCCTAACTTTTTATACTGTTTTGATGTATGTTTAAATAAATTAATGTTCTTTTTCGTTAAGCCAATAAGTTTTTCTTGTAGTTGATTTAACCGGCTCTTGTAATCTTCCATGGTTCTCCTCCTACACTACTATACCTACAGTTTTCTCTCTATGAATCTAGTAAGCAATTTTTGTAACCTTTTGTATTTTACCATAATATATCATAAAATTGTCTGAAAATATACAACCGTAATAAAACTGTAGTAATTTTGGTAATTTTATTCCAAAAATAAAAGTCTATCAAATAAATGATAGACTCATAATTACTATAAGAGTGCCGGCCAGAGGACTTGAACCCCCAACCTACTGATTACAAGTCAGTTGCTCTACCAATTGAGCTAGGCCGGCATACTATTTATTTTATTAGAAATGGTGGCTCGGGACGGAATCGAACCGCCGACACGAGGATTTTCAGTCCTCTGCTCTACCGACTGAGCTACCGAGCCATACTTTTTAATTACCCGCTAATATTATTGCTACAACCTCTGTCTCTTCCTCTACTAGTATTGCTTCGAAGCCTTATGCGTCGAGACAACTCGTAGTATAATCAGAGATGTTTTGCTCGTTGCTCTACCGACTGAGCTACCGAGCCATTTAATGGCGGACCCGACCGGGATCGAACCGGCGATCTCCTGCGTGACAGGCAGGCATGTTAACCGCTACACCACGGGTCCATATAAAGTTATCAATGAAACTACTTGTCCAATAAGTTGGTTGGTTTTTTAGATAAACTAGATGGTATTTGCTCCTGCGGTTACTTGTAGCAAATAAATTGGTTGCGGGAGGAGGATTTGAACCTCCGACCTTCGGGTTATGAGCCCGACGAGCTGCCAGACTGCTCCATCCCGCGATAATATAAGTTGTAACCACAAATATTATTATACCCAAAATTCCTCATTTATTCAACAAGAATAAATTGGTGACCCGTACGGGATTCGAACCCGTGTTACCGCCGTGAAAGGGCGGTGTCTTAACCGCTTGACCAACGGGCCACTTTTAGGCAAGTTATTTTGCCTTGCAAAAAACTTTGGTGAGCCATGAAGGATTCGAACCTTCGACCCTCTGATTAAAAGTCAGATGCTCTACCGACTGAGCTAATGGCTCTTATTAAGTATTTACGTGTCATCTCGTGACGACAATATTTATAATATCATGTTTTCGAGATGTGTGCAAGTCTTTTTCAAAAAAACTTTTTTAGGAAAGTAGTTATTGTGTGTCTTTTGAACACTTTTCTTATATTACAGAAGTTCTTCATTAAAATCAATACTATTTTCTTAAAACGAAATATTTTTTGCTAAAACAATCATTATTGCCATTCTCCCCCCCTAACTTAAATGACTTTTTACTAAATCTAACCTTGTTATTGTCCAAAACTCTTGTTTTATTGTCCAGATTACCTATATATTAAAGTTAGTCTAAAAAGTGGACACGTAAAAATGGATATAAAGTATAATACAAATATCATTTAAGAGGACGTGTTCACATGGGGAAACATTATGATCAGGAATATAAAGATTATGTAGCGAAACTAATAGTAGAAGAAGGTAGAAAAATTCGAGAACTGTCATATGAGTTAGAGATTTCCCATTCTACTGTTGGGAATTGGGTTAGAGACTTTAAACAAAGACGTAATACTAGTAGTTCAAAAGAAGAGTATATTACCCCAAAAGAGTTAGAAAAGTTAAAGAAACAACACGAGGCAGAACTCCAAAAATTGAAAGAGGAAAACGAAATATTAAAAAAGGCAATGCACATCTTCACGAAAAACCCCATGTAATCTATAACTTCATCTTTGCTCATAGAGATGAACATACTGTTGTGAAGATGTGCAAAGTACTTGGAGTTTCCACAAGTGGATTTTATAAGTGGGTAGATAAGCAGAATAGTAGTGTTCAATCTGAGAAGGAGACCTACAAAGAAGAAGTTAAACAAAAGATTAAAAAGTCTTATCATCTAAGCATGGGTACTTACGGAAGCCCTAGAGTTCATGATGATCTAGTTGAATGGGGATATACTATCTCAGAAAAAACAGTAGCCCGCCTGATGAAAGAAATGGGTCTAAGAGCTATACCTGAAGAAAAGTATGTCGTGACTACAGATTCTAATCATGATTTAAACGTCTACCCTGACCTGGTTAAGCGTCAATTTAATGTAGATGAACCCAATCGAGTATGGGTCTCTGATATTACCTACATTTGGACTCTAGAAGGCTGGGTTTATTTAGCCAGCATTATGGATCTGTTTTCTAGAAAAATAGTCGGCTGGAGAGCTGAAGCACATATGAAGAAAGAACTTACAATACAAGCCTTGAATATGGCTCTTGTATCCAGGCAGCCACAACCTACAGATCAATTAATTCATCATTCAGACCGGGGCTCTCAATACTGTTCCAATGGTTATATTGATCTGTTAAATAAGCATGAAATTCAAATTAGTATGAGTCGAAAAGGAGATCCTTATGACAATGCATGCATTGAATCCTTTCATGCAAGTTTGAAAAAAGATTTAGTTCATCGAAGACGATTTAAGACACGTAGTGAAGCAGTAAAGGCAATCAATCATTATATTGGTGGTTTTTATAATGAGAGAAGGAAACACTCAACTTTAGGGTATTGTTCTCCTAACCAATTTGAGAGAAAACATAGTCAAGTTGAGTGTAACTCTGTCTCATAAATGGTCCATTTGGTGTTAAAAGTGATTAGTCATGTTTTTGAGTAATCATTTTTAACACCCCACCAAACGAAGTGCGGTAGGTTACCGCCTAAAAAAGTTCCAATTATTTATGTCCACTTTCTTGACAGAACTCCAATATTGTCTAATTTTTATTGCTTATTGTCCAAAAACAAAAATTTATTAGCCAAATTTAATACCAGACTCAAAAATAAGAAAAGCACACCAAGTAAGGTGTGCCTCTGTCGTGCTATATTAAGCAAAAACGCCTCTTAGTAAGTTTGTTTGATTACGGTCTGGTCCAACCGAGAAGATTGTTAATGGGATCCCTGTAAGCTGAGAGACTCTTTCAATATAATGACGTGCGTTTTCAGGTAGCTCATCAAGAGTTTTCACTCCCGTAATGTCTTCAGTCCAACCTGGTAACTCTTCATAGACTGGCTCACATTCAGCAAGAATTTTTAAGCTTGCTGGGAACTCTTTCATTACTTCACCTTTGTACTGGTAAGCAACACAAATCTTTAATTTTTCAATGCCAGTTAATACATCAATTGAATTTAATGATAAGTCAGTTATACCGCTAACTCTGCGAGCATGACGAACAACTACACTATCGAACCATCCTACACGACGTGGACGCCCTGTAGTAGTTCCATACTCATTTCCTACTTCACGAATTCGGTCACCAATTTCATTGTTTAATTCCGTTGGGAATGGACCATCACCTACACGTGTAGTGTATGCTTTAGAAACACCAACAACATGGTTGATTTTTGATGGACCTACACCAGAACCAATAGTTACTCCACCAGCAATTGGGTTTGACGATGTTACGAAAGGATAGGTTCCTTGGTCAATGTCTAACATTACCCCTTGAGCACCTTCAAATAACACACGTTTACCTTCATCTAATGCATCATTTAACACTACTGAAGTATCAACAACATAATGAGCAATTTGTTGACCATACTCAAAATATTCATCAAGGATTTCTTCTTTCGTAAACCCTTCTACTTCATAGTACTTTTCAAACATACGATTTTTTTCTTTTAAATTACGCTCAAGCTTCATTTCGAATTCTTCTTTATCTAATAAATCAGCAATTCGGATACCAACACGAGCAGCTTTATCCATATAAGCAGGGCCAATCCCCTTTTTCGTTGTGCCAATTTTGTTAGCACCTTTGCTCTCTTCTTCTACAATATCAAGTTTAATATGGTAAGGAAGAATAACATGAGCGCGGTTACTAATTCTTAAATTGCTTGTGTCAACACCTTGGTCATGTAAATATTTAAGCTCTGTAACTAAAGCTTTTGGATCAATAACCATACCGTTACCAATCACGCAAATTTTATCTTTATAAAAAATCCCTGAAGGAATTAAATGTAACTTGTATTTTTTCCCACCGAACACGATTGTGTGTCCTGCATTATTTCCACCTTGATATCTAGCTACTACTTCTGCTTTTTCTGAAAGATAATCGGTAATCTTACCTTTCCCTTCGTCTCCCCACTGAGTTCCAACTACAACAACTGATGCCATTATGTACACCTCCGCAAATTGTCAATGCTATATATACTTTTTACTATTTTCTCTTTATTCATTCAAAACCATAGCTAGTGTAACAATTTACTTTAGTGAAGTCAATAAATTCCGAACATTTTTCATATATAAATATTTTTTTGTTCGTAAAAACAAACAAAGATGGTAACCCACACTTGAGTTACCATCTTACCATTATCGGTTATCAACTTTTTCAGGATACATATCATGATTGAACAAACGCTGCTTGGCCATTTCCTCAAACATTGTTCCTTTTTTCCCGTAGTTTGCATATGGGTCAATGGAAATACCACCACGTGGTGTAAATTTGCCCCATACTTCTATATATTTGGGATCCATTAATTCAATTAGATCCTTCATAATAATATTAATACAATCCTCATGGAAATCTCCCTGATTACGGAAGCTGAAAAGATAAAGCTTTAATGATTTACTTTCCACCATTTTTTCACTTGGAACATACGAAATATAGATAGTTGCAAAATCTGGTTGCCCTGTTTTCGGACAAAGACTTGTAAACTCTGGACAATTGAACTTAACCCAATAATCATTATCCTGATGTTTATTTTCAAATGTTTCTAAAATTGATTTATCGTACTGAAACTTATATTCAACGTTTTGATTACCTAATAAAGATACGCCTTCTAATTCATGATCTTTTCTCATATTATTACACTCCTTTTTTATTCCCCCACAGTAAAGCATGAAGCTGTGGTAATACTCTTACTTGATTAAATTCTGGATCAATAATCACTTTACTAACAAGCCAGTCTAGCTTTTTCAGTAGCTTTATTGAAAGTTGTTCATCATCATCAACTGTTAGATCATCATTGCCTACTTGAAGATAGAATGGTACAGTTGGGTACTTTTGATGAACTCTTTTTGCATAAGCTAAGTCTCCCTCATCAAAAATAACAACCTTCAAACTCACATGACCTTCGCCAATTCGCTTTGTTAAGGACTCTACTAAGCCATCGAGTTTTTCAAAATCAGTATTCATTCCACTACTAGGCGGCTTAGGCGAGATTGTTAGATCATCAATGCGTAACATCCACGCCTGCCAAACCGTCCCTTGAGTTTCTAGTCCAATCTTCATTTGTAAATTTTTCAAAGAATCTACTAGTTCGCCAAGTTGTTTCAATAGGGCTGGATTTCCTCCAGATATCGTAACATGTTGAAAGTTTTCCAATCCAATTTCTTTTAACTCATCAATAATTTCTACAGCAGTCATTAAGCGAATGTCATCTTTCCCTGTTCCATCCCAAGTAAAAGCAGAATCACACCACGAGCATTGATAATCACAGCCTGCCGTTCGGATAAACACTGTTTTTTTACCAATCACTGCGCCTTCGCCTTGGATTGTTGGCCCAAAAATCTCTAATACAGGTATTCTCATTCCATCCACTCTCTTCTAGCTTCTGCATAGCTTGTTGGAGTTTCAAACAGCCGAACAAATTCTACTCTCGGCTCTAATCTTTGAAACTGACTTTTTTTCAAATAGTCAGCCATTTTCTCATAAATCCAAACAACCATATTTTCTGCAGTCGTATTCATTAGAGGTAATGTTTCGTTTAAATACCTATGATCTAGGTAGATTTCAATTTCCTCTTTCCAAATCTTCTTTATATCACCAAAATCGATAGCAATACCGATTTCATCAGTAAAAGAGCTTATTCCAAAGATCACCTTATACGTATGACCGTGAAGGTTTTTGCATTTCCCTTCATAATGATGAAGGTGATGGGCCGAATCAAACGTGAATTCTTTACTTACCATTACACGTTTATTATGATATTTCAAATCCTTAATTTGAATATCTTCACCTAACTTCTGAAGATTATCAACGATACGAAAACCAAATAAGCCATCATTACACATGGAGCTTTCCTCCTTGCTCAGCTAAGAACTTTTGCAAACCGTCACTACGCAGTTTACAAGCAGGACACTCTCCACAACCATCACCAATAATTCCATTGTAACAAGTGAGTGTATTTTCTCTTATATATTCAAACGCACCAAGCTCATTTGCTAGTGCCCACGTTTCTTTTTTATCAATCCACATTAACGGTGTATGGATGACAAAATTGTAATCCATCGCCAAATTTAACGTGACATTTAAAGATTTCACAAACATATCTCGGCAATCTGGGTAACCTGAAAAATCAGTTTCACAAACTCCAGTGATTAGATTATTAATCCCTTTTGCTTTTGCCATGATTGCTGCAAACGATAAGAAAAGATGATTACGCCCATCAACAAAGGTTGTAGGCAACCCTCCACCTTCGCCTTCTTTTATCTCAATATCAGTTCTCGTTAATGCATTAGAAGTAAGCTGATTTAACAGGCTCATATCAATCACCGTGTTTTTCACACCTTGGTCTTGAGCTATCTTTTTAGCTACTTCTATCTCTTCTTTGTGTCTTTGGTTGTAGTCGAACGTTACTGTTTCTACTTCATCAAAGTTCTTCAATGCCCAAAACAGACAGGTCGTCGAATCCTGACCGCCACTGAAAACCACCAATGCTTTCTTCATATATAAACCACTCCTTAGTTTTTTTTAACGAGAGGAGATCGCGAACTCTCGAAATGCAATGTAGAATGCAAAATTTAGAATGTAACATGGTAAAATTTTATATCTACATTTTACATTCTACATTCTACATTAATTCTTTTTAAAAATATACGTTATAACTTGGTAATTAGCACACTAAAACCCCTTTAGTGCATTAACCGCGCTAAAGGGGATTGCATTCTATATGGCACAACAAATAATCTATTAAAAATTCTCCAAGTGAATACTCTCACCAATTCTTAATTCATAATTCATAATTGACAATTGACAATTGATAGTTACGCTCCTGCCTCTGCGGTCCAGTAGGTCCTCGAGGCAAAGCTGCATGTAGTATTTCTTAGAAGTAAACCATGAGGTGAACGAGGTCAGTAGCTTCGCTACGCGTTTGCTCCCGCTGGAAGATCTCGTTCATCAAAACGCCGTTCGAGGTTTACGAATTTGTTGTATTCTTTAACAAAGGCAAGCTCAACGGTTCCAACGGGACCATTCCTTTGTTTCGCAATAATGATTTCAATAATATCCTTGTTCTCAGATTCTTTATCATAGTAATCATCACGATATAAGAAGGCAACAATATCGGCATCCTGCTCAATACTTCCTGATTCACGAATATCAGACATCATTGGTCGTTTATCTTGACGCGACTCTACTCCACGAGATAACTGCGATAAGGCTATTACAGGCACTTCTAATTCCCTAGCAATCCCTTTTAGTGATCTAGAAATCTCTGAAACTTCCTGTTGCCTATTTTCACCGCTACGGCCATCGCCACGAATTAACTGTAAGTAATCAATCAAAATCATGCCTAAACCCTTTTCCTGCTTTAGCCTTCGACACTTGGCTCGGATATCATTAACACGAATACCTGGGGTATCATCAATATATATACCCGCTTTTGATAGGCTACCCATAGCCATTGTTAGCTTTGTCCAATCCTCTTCTATCAGTGAACCTGTACGAAGTCTTTGAGCATCAAGGTTTCCTTCTGCACAAATCATCCTCATTACTAGCTGAGATGCACCCATCTCTAAACTAAAGATTGCTACGTTCTCATCTGTTTTTGTTGCCACATTTTGAGCAATGTTTAACGCAAAGGCAGTCTTACCTACTGAAGGACGTGCGGCCACAATAATTAGATCATTACGCTGAAATCCAGCTGTCATTCGATCTAACTCAGAGAAACCAGTTGGAATTCCAGTTATATCGCCTGTCCTATTTTGCAATTTTTCAATATTATCATATGCTTCAACTAATACATCTTTAATAGATATAAATGCACCTGTATTTTTTTTACGAGAAACTTCTAAAATAGTTTTCTCTGCTTCACTTAATACAGTGTCTACTTCTTCTTCTTCAGCATAGCCATCTGCAGCAATATTAGATGCAACGCGAATTAATCGTCTTAACAATGATTTTTCTTCAACGATTTTACTATAGTATTCAATATTAGCTGCCGTTGGAGCTGAGCTAGCTAAGTCACTTAAATAAGAGACTCCGCCTACTTCTTCTAACCATTTCTTATCTTGGAGTTCTGCCGTTACAGTTATTAAATCAACAGGCTCACCTTTTTCAGCTAAATGGATCATCACGCTGTAAATCCGCTGATGGGCTGCCCGGTAGAAATCTTCAGGTTGTAACCTCTCGGATGCTGAAACAAGTGCTTCTGCTTCTAGGAAAATTGCGCCTAAAACCGCTTGTTCTGCCTCAATATTTTGTGGTGGAGTACGATCAGCGAATAACTCACTCATGATGGTTTCACCTCTTTATAAAAAGTAGAATGCATTATAAATGTAAAATGTAGAATTTAGAATGTAGAATGCCTAGTTAAGCTTCGAAGCTTATTCCCTAAAAACAATTCTCCATTTTCAATTCTACATTTATCACTCATCTTTTAATTCCTAATTCACAATTCACAATTGACAATTATTACTTCTCTTCCACTACATGTACTTTAATCGTCGCCGTTACTTCTGAATGCAGTTTAACAGGAACGTTTGTATAGCCTAACGCTCGAATTGGCTCATCTAGCTCAATTTTACGCTTATCAATTTTCTTCTTCATTTTTGCCAATGTATCTGCAATTTGTTTACTAGTTACTGCGCCAAATAGACGGCCACCTTCACCAGACTTAGCTTTTATTTCAACTGTAAGTTTTTCTAGTTCATCTTTGTAAGCTTTTGCTTCATTAAGCTTTTCTTCAGCACGCTTCTCTTCGCCTTGTTTCTTTACTTCTAATGTTTTTAAGTTTCCAGCGCTTGCTTCAGCTGCTAATTTGTTTGGTAGTAAAAAGTTTCTTGCATAGCCTTCAGAAACATTTTTCACTTCACCTTTTTTCCCTTTACCTTTAACATCTTCTAAAAAAATTACTTTCATTCGGTTTTTCCCCCTTCAAAATACTCATCTATTTTTTCCTTTAATAATTGTTCTGCTTCATCTAAGGTGACATCACCTAATTGAGTAGCTGCATTTGATAAATGGCCACCACCATCAAGCCTCTCCATAATAAGTTGTACATTCAC
Organism: Anaerobacillus alkaliphilus; assembly: GCF_004116265.1. Classification (NCBI taxonomy): domain Bacteria; kingdom Bacillati; phylum Bacillota; class Bacilli; order Caryophanales; family Bacillaceae; genus Anaerobacillus; species Anaerobacillus alkaliphilus. The sequence continues at coordinate 155,929 of NZ_QOUX01000021.1, forward strand.
TTTCCCAAGCGATCTTGCACTAATACTTACCGCTCCATCTTTCCGTTTTGAAATAACAAACGATGCAACAACACCATTCATCGATAAGAGTGTATCTGCTGCTTGAGCAATTAGTACTTGGCTACAAACTTCATCAGGGTGACCTTTGGCAACCGCGATACCGTTACGATATATATGAGCACTTTCAATTAAACGAGAGCGCTTAATATACTGATCTAAATCTTGTTTTAATAAGTTTTGCACTAAACTTGGATCAGCACCTTGTGACCTCAAGTACGATGCGGCATCAAATGTTCTAGACCCCGTTCGAACTGCAAAGCTTTTTGTATCAACTATAATTCCCGCAAGCAATGCAGTTGCTTCTAATAAATCTAGTTTTGTTTGCTTTGGTTGGTATTCTAAAAGCTCCGTTATCAACTCTGCTGTTGATGATGCATAAGGTTCCATGTAGACAAGAACAGCTTCATTAATAAACTCTTCACCACGACGGTGATGGTCAATCACAATGACACGATCTATACGTTCTAAAAGCTTTGGCTCTATGACTAAAGAAGGTTTATGTGTATCTACAACAACTAAAAGAGTGTTCGAGGTCACTTCTTCTAAAGCTTCCTCTGGAGAGATAAAGTGTGCCCATAGACGGTCATGCTTCTCTACTTCCTCCATCAACTTACCAACATCTCTACTTATGTTATTTGGATCTAAAACAATATAACCTTCTTTTCCGCTTAGTTCAGCTAGCTTTAGTACTCCAATTGACGCTCCAATTGAGTCCATGTCAGGATTTATATGCCCCATAATCATGATACGATCGCTTTCTAATATAAAGTCACGAATCGCATGGGAGATGACTCTAGCTCTAACTCGTGTACGTTTTTCAACTGCATTAGACTTTCCACCATAAAAACGTACTTTTCCATTTTTTTGTTTAATAGCAACTTGGTCGCCACCTCTACCAAGCGCTAAATCTAAACTCGATTGAGCTAAAGTACCGAGTTCTTGCAGAGAACCTTGGCCGCTGCCGACACCGATACTAAGTGTGATTGGGATTTTTTCACGTGCAGTTGCTTCCCTTACTTCGTCTAGTAAATCAAATTTCGTTTCCTCAATTTCTTCTAACACTTCTTGACGAAAAATTGCTAAAAAGCGATCAGAAGAAGTTCTTCTAAGGAAAATCCCATGATCTTTTGACCATCTGTTAAGAATTGAAGTTACTTGACTCATTAGCTTACTTCTAATCTGGTCTTCCATACCTTGTGTAACTTCATCATAGTTGTCTAGATAAATAATAGCAATAACAGTTTGTTCCTTTTCGTACATCTTTTTCACTTTTGATTCTTCTGTAATATCAAAGAAATAGATTAATCTCTCTTCACGTTTAAATGTTGCACGAAATACATTTTCTCCAAGTTGGATGGTTACTTCTTTTAGATCAAGACCCAAGGCAGTGTGAAGCTCTTCATCAATTTTAGCTATCGGCTGACCAATACAATCATCCTCGATAATTGACATCACCATCGGATTTGCCCACAATATTACCTTGTCTTCGTTATAAAGTAAGATACCAATTGGAAGCTTTGTAACAGCTTCTTCACCAGCCTTATTGACACGGTAGGATAACGTCGAAATATATTCTTCTATTTCCTTTTTAAATGTTCTTTTTGCTTGTATTGTATAAAAAAGTAAGAGAGCAATGATCATCAATCCTAATAACCCTATGACCCATTGGTATATCATCAGTATCCCAATAAAAATAACTGCCACAGTAAATATTGCAATGATATGATATCCATGCAACCTTTTCATTAGAAACTCTGGCATAATTTCAACTCCTAATTAACTCGAGTTTTTTATTCTTTTTCGCAGTTCAAATCCTAAATCAATTATACCTAATATTCGATAGATATAAAGAAGAAATGGTAAGAAAAACGTCACGATGATGACAATAACGGATATAGATTTATGAAACCCTTTGGCATGAATGTAAAAAAAGACAACAGCTAGACCTTGAATAGTCATTGCAATTTCTAATAGAGGGAACAAGTTCCACATAACAAGATATAGAGCAGTTCCTTCTTCTAGGCCTACTAGTATAAAAATGGAGGCTATTAAATAATACCAGAGAAAAGACTTTGGAAATCCCCATTCACGAAACGGTTTGAAGTGAGCAACCTTTATTCGTAGCCTCTTTAGTACAGCATATGCAATCAACTGAATAAAAAGGGCATAAAAAACTCCGGTTGTAATAATTAGCGATGGTGCTAAAAAGATTATTCTTTCAATAAAATCAAGTAACGGTTCAAGTTGAGTTCTAGGGTCTTGACCGATGGCCACTAACATTGCTTCAGCAGTTTGCACTGACTCTAACATTAATTCCTGAATCACCTTAATAGGATTTAAATCAAAAACAACAATACTTACGATAAAAGATAAGATCAAATTAGCAATGTATGCTAAACTTCCACCAAGGAGCACAGTAAAAGCAGATTTCTTCCGCCTGTATAATTCTCCTACTACAATACCACTACTTCCAAACATAATGGCGCTTGTAAGTAATACAAAACCTCCAATAATAAAAGAAACAAACGACGCGACAACCCAAAGCATCAGACCAGGTTTCCACCCATTTCTTACTGTGTATACAATAAATGGTAATGGTAAAATCCATATTAATACCGAAGCAAGAATTGGTAGCACAACTGTTGCGAAGGCAAGGATCGCAAAAATAGCTGCGAATATTGCCCCTTCAGTCATTACCTTTGTATTTTTCATGTAACTTCCCTCTCCTCTAAAGGCTGTTTTCGCAAAGTTAGTTGCTTTCGTAAAAATCCCAAAAGCCGGATTTTTACACAAAATACTAAGAATTCACAACTAAGTTAGTAAGTATTGCTCTTTTCTTACATAATTTATTGGCTGATATCTTCATCTAGGGTATTTATCCGATTATTTTAGGGTAAAAAAGCCACAATGTTTACGAAAAGAACCTTTCTAAAAAAACCTCTTATTCACTCTCCTGATTATAAACGAAGTTGTTGTTTTTTAAAAATAGAGTCGATTTTTTTCTTATACTATCAGATTAATTATTCATTTTCACCATAATTGATAGTATAAGAAAAATTTCGGTTAAGTTTATAATCCTTCTTCTTCAAAAACTCTTAAGTCATTATTTTGGCCAATTAAAATTAAGATATCATTTTCTAATATTAGCTGGTCAGGAAAAGGCGTAATAATGACATCATCACCTCTTTTAATTCCTAAGATCGTACAGCCGTATTTGGCTCGTATGTCTAACTTTGCGATTGTCTTATTTGCTACTTTTTTCGAAGCTATGAGCTCCATAATACTGTAATCAGGTGATAATTCGATGTAATCAATAATCTTTTCCGAAACTAGATAATGGGCAATTCTTATCCCCATATCTTTTTCAGGGTGAATAATACGATCTGCTCCAATTTTTTCAACCACTTTATGATGATAGTTATTTTGTGCTTTCACCCACACATGCTTTACTTTAAGTTCCTTTAATAGTAATGTGCACAGAATACTTGCTTGAATATTATCCCCTATCGCAACAATTACGTACTCAAAATTCCGGATCCCCAAAGATAATAGGGTGTTTTCGTCAGTAGCATTGGCTACGACAGCATGTGTGGAGTAGTTTGCAAAGTTATGGACTCTTTCTTCATTTATATCTATCGCCAAAACTTCATGCCCCATCTTATAGAGTTCTCTACAAACACTTCCACCAAATCTACCAAGCCCAACTACTGCAAATTGCTTTTTCAAACATACCATCCCCTTTTTACTTTCCAAAATAACCGGCATTCCTTATTATAGGTAAGTTTCTGCTAAAATATAAAAAAGGGGATAGACTATAAGCCATCCCCTTTTTATAAATCCTTATTCCCCGCTTACGTACGGTAATAAAGCGATTTGACGTGCACGTTTAATTGCAGTCGTTAATTGACGTTGGTACTTAGCAGAAGTTCCAGTTACACGACGAGGTAAAATTTTACCACGCTCAGAAACGAAACGCTTAAGTAGGTCAACATTTTTGTAGTCGATTTTCGTGATTTTGTTTACTGTAAAGTAACATACTTTACGGCGTTTCGCACCACGGCCACCACGACGTCCTCCCATTGCCATTCAAAAAACCTCCTTCACTGATAAATTTTTATATTCGTAGGGTTACCCCTCATAAAAGTTAATAGTTAAAAGCCAATAGATCTAAAATGGTAAATCATCATCTGAGATGTCAATTGGCTTGCCATCACTAGCGAATGGATCATCAGAAAATGACTGATTACTACGGCCATAATTATTTTGGTTTTGGTTTTGATTATTAGGATAACCACCCTGACCCTGATTTGAGTTAGGGTTAGGATTATTATAATACTCTCCTCCACCACCCTGATTTCCACCACCAGCACCTTTTGTTTCAAGGAACTGTACAGTGTCTGCAACAACTTCTGTTATAAAAACTTTCTTGCCTTCGTTGTTTTCATAGTTGCGAGTTTGCAGTCTTCCATCAATTCCCGCTAAGCTTCCTTTACGTAAGTAATTAGCAACATTTTCTGCTTGTTTACGCCAAATCACTACATTGATAAAGTCCGCTTCACGATTTCCTTGTTGGTTTGAAAATGGTCTATTTACAGCAAGTGTAATACTCGCCACAGCAATTCCATTTGGTGTGTACTTAAGTTCAGGATCTCTAGTTAGGCGGCCAACCAAAACAACACGGTTAAGCATCAGTACCCCTCCCCATTCTATCTACTAGTTCTTATTCTTCGTCTTTAGTAATAAGTAAACGAATTACGTCTTCGTTAATTTTGATTAAACGATCGAATTCTGCGATTGCAGCTGGCTCAGCTGTTACGTTTAGTAATACATAGAAGCCTTCACGGAAGTCTTCAATTTCATAAGCTAAACGACGCTTACCCATTTCATCAGCCTTGTCGATAGTAGCACCATTATCAGTTAAAACGCCGTTAAAACGTTCGATTAACTCTTTAGTTGCAGCTTCTTCAAGGTTTGGTCGAATAATGTACATGATTTCATATTTACGCATTTGTACGTCACCTCCTTTTGGTCTAGCGGCCCCTCTTTATACGAGGAGCAAGGGGCGAATAACACAACAATATAACTTGTCATTTACTCGCATTTATCGATTATAACAGAATTCATTTTAAATGTAAAATGTAAATTAAAGATAGTGTAGAATGTAGAGTCTAGAATTATTATTTAGAAGTGCTTCGAAGCCACTGCCCCACCATTCTACACTCTACATTTTGAATTCTTCATTCTACATTTTAAACGTTAAATCTAAAGTGGATTACATCTCCATCAGCAACAACGTATTCTTTTCCTTCTAATCTTACTTTCCCTTTTTCCTTCGCTTGAGCGTGTGAGCCTGCTTCCACTAGGTCATCATATGCCACTACTTCAGCACGAATAAAACCGCGTTCAAAATCAGTATGAATAACTCCTGCTGCTTGCGGTGCTTTTGTTCCTTTACGGATTGTCCAAGCACGAACCTCTTGCACTCCAGCTGTAAAGTAGGTTGATAATCCTAATAAACTGTAAGCGGCACGAATTAATTGATCTAATCCAGACTCCTGAATCCCTAATTCTTCAAGGAACATTGCCTTTTCTTCTCCTTCAAGTTCAGAAATCTCTTCCTCGATCTTCGCACAAACAACGATTACTTCTGAATTTTCCCCAGCGGCAAACTCTCTTACTTTTTGTACCAACGGATTATCATCAGCGACTAATAGCCCATCTTCGTTTACATTTGCTACATATAGGACTGGTTTCATTGTTAAAAGATGCATACCTTGTACAATTTTCTTTTGCTCATCATTTAGTTCTACACTTCTTGCCGGTTTTTCATTTTCAAAAGCTTCTCTTAGCAACACTAGTACTTCTAATTCAGCGATTGCTTCTTTATCTTTTGATTTTGCTAATTTTTCAACACGGCTAATACGCTTCTCTACAGAATCAAGGTCAGCAAGGATTAACTCTAGGTTAATCACTTCAATATCACGAATTGGATTAACACTGCCTGAAACGTGAGTAATGTTTTCATCCTCAAAACACCGAACAACGTGGGAGATAGCATCAACTTGGCGAATGTGAGATAAGAATTTGTTTCCTAGTCCTTCCCCTTTACTCGCTCCTTCTACGATCCCAGCAATATCAGTAAACTCAAATGCTGTCGGTACTGTTTTCTTCGGTTGAACAAGTTCTGTTAACTTTGTTAAACGAGGATCTGGTACTTCAACAATTCCTACGTTAGGGTCAATTGTACAGAACGGATAGTTTGCAGATTCTGCTCCTGCTTGAGTGATTGCGTTAAATAGTGTTGATTTACCAACGTTTGGTAAACCAACAATTCCAGTTGTTAAAGCCATGAAAGCCACTTCCTTCATTAAATATAGTTTATATAAACATAAGTATAGAATTTAAAAAATTAACTAATAATCCTTCACAATTATATGTATTTAATAGGAAAAAAACAAGCTTTGTTAAGCTTGTTTTTTCTTGTCTAGCTCCAGTGCCCAGCCCCTCGAGTCAAATAACCTGCCAAAGAAAAAGTGAACTGCCCTTTTTCCTCGTTAAAAAGTGAAAACCCGCACTACTTGCTCCTGCGATTACTCGTCGCAAAGCTTGCAAGAAGATTATCAGGAAGTTGCTTGTCAGAACATTTGCTTATCGGGGCTAACCAGGGAAAAAGACTTCACATTTTTCCTAGGGCACTTGCACTTTTCTTTATATCCACTAGACAATCGTATTGTATGCCACCTAAGCCAATTTCCGATCTACCTGAGGATGTCAAAACATTCACTGATCCACCGAGCTTTTTCCATCTTCCCTCATCAATATTAATCGTATCATCATGGGCTTTTTTCATGATTTTTACATGCCCTGTAACTTCACCACGCTCATTCCAGATGATGACTTCTTCACCGTCTGTAAGCTCTTTTTCCAATCCAATCTTTTCGGATATTTCTACAATTACCCTTTTATCATCAAGTAAATGATAATTTTGAGAATGATTAGATCTCGCAGGATGTTTTGATAATAAGTGATAAGGAAACTTCTTGCACTTTGAACTTATTACCGATTCTAAAGGATACTGAAACGATAATGCTCCTTCCTCTCCTTCTAGTAAAGGTAGCGTCGTCGTAAATTCATACTTTCCACTAGGAGTTTTAAAAGTAAAATCAGCCCAGGGAACATCTGGGACGGGAAGCTTAACAAAGCCTTCTTCTTTTATTTTTTCTAATGTAATACCCTTTGCTTCTAATGATTTTAGTCCCATTCTTAGAAATTCCTCTTCACTAAAGGCAAAATCTTCTCCGAAACCTAATCGTGTAGCAAGCTCTCTCCAAATCCATAAATCAGATTTTGCTTCCCCTTTTGGCGTGACTAATTTCGGTCCATAATTCACATAGCTATGGTACATGGAAGCATAATAAATATCTTCTTCTTCAAATACGGTTGAACACGGTAAAATGTAATCAGCCAGTTCAGCGGTATCTGTCATGAACTGATCTATGACGACCACTGTCTCTATCGAAGCAAATGCCTCTTCCACTCGATTAGTGTCGGGCAATTGTGTTAACGGATTACCTCTTGAAACAAATGCCATCTTGATTGGTGGTTCACTTTCTGAAAGAATCTTTTCTGCCTGGTTCATCCGTGTAAATGTTCTACTATTTTTCTTTCTACTCTCTAATAGTAAATTGCCTACATCAAATGATTGACCAACCGGGAGATGACCGTAATTTGCTCCTCCACCTCTAATACCAATATTTCCGCTTACGGCAACCAAAGCGTCTATTAGTCTGATTGTATGGCCCCCATTAGCATATCTTTGTAGACCTAAACCTAAATACGTGGTAGTAGGTCCATTACTATACTGATAGGCGAGTTCATGAATTATCTTTTCAGTTACTGACGTTTGCTCGACAATCTCATCCATAGAAATATTGTCTATATACTTATCAAACTCTTCATAACCGTAAGTATGCTTACGTATGAAGTCTTCAGCTAAGGCATTCATTGTCTTTAACACTTTCATAATGCCGATAGCTAATAATCCGTCCATCCCTGGTCGAACTGCAATAAACGTATCAGCTAACTTTGCTGTTTGATGATGTAATGGGTCAATAACCGTGACATGTATCCCCTTTTTCTTTGCTTCTATTAAATTGGCAAACAAGTGAATATTCGTACTCGCTGCATTTCTACCCCAGACAACCACATGTTTACTATTAAAAATATCTTCTGGTGCATGCGCTGCACTATTTCCAAAATCCCAGATTTGTGCCTCTATTCCAGCACCCCAACATAAGCTACCAACAACCTCTGTCACACCGCCATAACAATTAAAAAACCGATAATCTAAGTTTTTTAACAATCCGTTGTTTGAATAATCGTGACTGTGCAAGACAGCTGTTGTTCCGTAAACTTCTTTGGTAACTATTAGCTTTTCTGCGATTTCATCTAATGCTTGTTCCCATGATATTTTCTCAAAATGACCGTCAACTTTTTTCAAGGGCTTTGTTATTCGTAGTGAAGAGTTTGTTCTCGTTTCTAGCATTCTTCCCCTACTACAAATATGCCCTTTTGTTACTGGGTGTTGTTTGTTTCCTTCTACCTTAGTCACAGTATCACTATCAACTGTTACCGTAAATCCGCATGTATCCCAACAATTGAGGGGACAGGCTGATATTTGTTTCACTTCCATATGAACCTCTCCCTTTTGATGTTTCTTTTACTCTATATGTTTTACTAAAATCTTTTTTATCTTTCTTGAAAACTCTTTACGTGGTATTAACACACTATGCTCACAACCTAAGCACTTAATCCTTATATCCATCCCTAATCGTATGATTTTCCAACGATTTTCTCCACAAGGGTGAGGTTTCTTCATTTCAACAACGTCATGTAGATCAAATTGTTTCTGATTATCCATTAAACAATCCCCTCCTACCATAGTAAACATTCCTGTCTCCATTATCATCTATTTGTCATTATACAATACAGACCACATTAGTTTCTATTGAAATAAAAAATAGAGAGTGCGTCTTGCACTCTCAGACTTCATCTTTAAAATTCTTGGCAATCGGATACAAAAGGATAGACGCTAGGATATATAAATTTAACACCCCATAGAGAGGATACAATACAGCAATTAATGTTGAAAAACCAATTTGTGTCAAAGGAATCATTAATAAAATTAATAGGGATGCAGTTGCCCAAGTAGGCAATGAAACAAATTTTCTAAATCTACTTGTTAAACCAAAAAGTCCAGATGCAGCTGTCGTGTAAATAGCTACCCATAGTAAAACTGACATAACAAGTACCATAAAATAAGGGTAGTGCTTAAGAATTGCAAATAGTGGTATTTCGTAGAACATAATATCGTGTGCTACTTTTAAAAGGGATTCGTTATAAAGTATTGAAATGCCTCCCAAAATAGCACCACTGCCAATACTTGCAATCCATATTTCTCCCTTTGTTTTTATTTCACTACCAATCCCCGCTAGTACAGCAACCAAAGGCAATATATTTAATGCTGTAAACGTGAAAGCAGCTGGCCAATTTGACTGGTTGCTAAAGCTTAAGTTAATGGAAAAACCATCGAGAAATTGAAAGGAAAGTAAAATCCCCACTAGGAATACAATTAAAATAGGTACCACTAGCGAATTCATTGACGTTATTCCTTTGGTATCCCAGAAAAACAAAACAATCAATAATAAAGAAATAATAATAATCCCAACCCAATAAGGTAATTGGATAACTTCGAGGGTTGCTCCACCACCTGCTAGCATAATGACAGTAACTGAAAACAGATACAAAATAATCATGTAATCATACAATCTAGTTAACTTTTTTCCCATTAGAAGTTGTAATACAGGTAGATAATGAACTGTTTTTTGATTATAACTGATACTTAATATAACAGAAACGCATATGCTAAATAATACAGCAAATATAACAATCGCTAAGCTACTCTCAGTACCGAAAAACTCCCATAATTCCCTTCCTGAAGCATACCCAGCACCAATCATCGTTCCAATAATTAAAAACATCCATTTCAAACCTGCTCTTATCATGATAAACGCAACCTTTCAAAATTTTTGATGAGTATGTATGTATATAAAGGAAAAAATATCCGTATACTAATACTATTATTTTTATCGATGGGGAGGTCATAGGATGATTACAAGAAATCTTTTTAGAAAAAAGCAATTACCTTTTCGCGTTCATATTGATGAAGCCGATGCTACAGTTGAATTTTCAAACCAACTTTCAGACCTTCTACCAAAACTATCAACCAAAGATATTGTTATTGTATGCATTGGTACCGATCGCTCTACCGGCGACTCATTAGGACCACTCATAGGTTCAAAACTAGAGAGTCAATTAAACACATTTCACGTATATGGTACGTTAGAAGATCCTATACATGCAGTTAACTTAGAGGAAAAATTAGCTGAAATTCATGCTAAACATAGAAACCCATTTATTATCGGTGTTGATGCATGTCTAGGCCGTTCTACAAGTGTTGGGTATATCTCAATTAATGATGGACCAGTGAAACCAGGAGCTGCTGTGAATAAAAATCTTCCGCCAGTTGGTGACATTCACATTACTGGAATAGTGAATGTAGGTGGTTTTATGGAGTATATGGTTCTCCAAAATACTAGATTACATTTCGTTTTTAAAATGGCTGAGAGGATTGCCGAGAGCGTCCTATTAACAGATAAACAGTTACAGAAAGATAGACAACGATCTCTTCTAAAACCTGTAAAACCCACTTATTTTTCAAGCTAAAAGAAATGATACAATACAAAAAAGACAACTCCTTACATGTATAGTAAAGGTTGTCTCTTTTTATGAGTAAATTATTCACTTTGATAAATAACTATCTTAAATGACATTTAAAACTGTAACAATTACTGCAACTACCAAAATCGCTGGAAGTAAATTAGCTACTCTTACTTTTGTTACACCTAAAATATTTAAACCAATGGCTAAAATCATTACCCCACCAGTTGCTGTCATTTCTACAATGAATGCGTCCATAATATGTTGTGGAACGTATTGAGTAATCTGTGTTGCTAGAATTGCTATTGAACCTTGATATATCATTACTGGAAAAGCAGAAAATAAGACACCAATACCTAATGTACTAGTAAATAAGATAGCTGAAAAACCATCTAGCATTGACTTCGTGTATAATACTGCATGATCATTCCTCAACCCACTATCTAAGGCACCGACAATGGCCATTGCTCCAACCACATAAATGAGTGTAGCAGTAACAAAGCCTTTGGCAAATGAACCTTCCTCTTTCGCTCCTGTTTTAGCTTCTAACCATCTACCAAGTCGATTAAGCTTATCTTCTAAGTCCCACTTTTCACCTAAAACTGCTCCAACTGCTAAACTACCAATGACTATTAAAAAATTTTCACTTTTCAGCCCCATCCCTATTCCGATGATAATGACTGCCAAAGCAATTGCTTGCATGACAGTAACCTTTACCTTTTCAGGAATTTTCCGAAGTTGTGTACCTAATAATGAGCCAATAATAATCGCTAAACCATTTACAATTGTTCCTAACAACACCATTATTCCTTCTCCTATCCAACTAAACCTTCTTTTATTTCAATTATCATATTAATAAACTGATCAATTTCTTCTTTTGTATTATAAATACCGAAACTTGCTCGAATAGTACCAGCTTCTATTGTACCAATTGTTTCATGTGCAAGTGGCGCACAATGAAGCCCACCTCTTAAAGCAACTTGATAATGTTGATCAAATATCATTGTAATCTCTTGAATATCAGTACCATCAATGACAAAAGGAATAACTGCAAGCCTCTTTTTACTACTATCTGGCCCAAAGACTGTCACACCATCAATCTTATTCATTTTTTCTAAACAATACTGCGTCAATTCCCATTCATGCTCAAAGATATTTTCAACCCCAATGCGAACAACTTCATCAACTCCAGCAGACAAACCAGCTATTCCAGGTGTATTGAGAGTACCACTTTCATAGCGATTTGGACGCTCTGAAGGTTGATCTTTTTGTTCAGAATGACTACCTGTCCCACCATGAAAGATCGGACTTAACTCAACTGATTTGTTTACAATCAGTACTCCAGTCCCCTGAGGACCGAGCAATCCCTTATGTCCTGGGAAAGCTAGCATATCTATATTCATTTGTTCCATATGTATTGGCAATATACCCGCTGTCTGTGATGCATCTACTAAAAATGAAATTCCTCTTTCTTTACAAACAGAACCAATCATTTCGATCGGGAAAATAGCCCCTGTTAAGTTTGAACCATGACTAGTTACTACTAATTTCGTCTCTGGTAATATCTCTCCTATGAGATCTTCCTTAGAAATATGACCATTTATATCGCTTTTCAAGTAGGTTACCTTAATCCCTTTTTCTTGCTTAAGATACTCCAAGGGTCTTCTTACTGAATTGTGCTCATAAGAGGTGGAAATTACATGGTCACCTTTCTCTAAAGGAAAACCCTTAATGCCTTGATTTAAAGCGTGGGTTGCATTTTGACAAAAGATTACATTGTTCGGGTCTTTCTCACCAAAAAGTTTTGCTAGCTTCGCTCTAGTCTCATATATAACTTCTGAAGCTCTATTTGCAAGCTGATGGCCACCACGACCCGGGTTTGCTCCATATTCATTTATAGCTTTAGCGACTGCATTAGCGACTGTATTAGGTTTAGGAAATGATGAAGCTGCTTGATCGAAGTAGATAATCGACATTTGAACCCTCTCCTTACAACTTATTTCTAGTTATGTATACTATGCCCTCTTTACTAGAAAAAAAAGAGACTAACCCTTAGGTATTGGGTCAGACCTCTTAAGAGCTATTCCTAATCTTTAACGTTGTCCTTCTAATAAAGATAAAATCCGTTCTAAATCATCTTCAGAGTAAAATTGTATCTCAATCTTCCCTCTTTTTTTGTTTTTCTTAATGGCAACTGCAGTTCCAAACCTCTCACGTAAATGCTCTTCTTTTTCTTTAATAAAAACAGACGGTTCCGGTTTTTTCTTAATTGTTTCACGTGAAACATTTTCGTTTAATAGCTGAATTAGATGCTCTAATTGACGTACATTCAACCCTTCATCTAATACCTTCTTTATTAACAGTTCCAGTTTGTCTTTGTTTTTCAAACCAAGTAATGCTCTACCATGACCCATTGAAAGGTCACCTTTTTCAACTAGAGCTTGTACTTCATTTGGAAGTTGTAACAAACGAAGATGATTGGCAATGTGAGGTCGACTCTTCCCTAAACGTTTTGCTAACTGCTCTTGAGTTACCTGTAAATGCTTCATTAATTTATCATAAGCAACAGCTTCTTCAATAGAGTTTAAGTCTTCCCTTTGCAGGTTTTCAATTAAGGCAAATTCCATCATTTTATCTTCGGTTAATTCTTTAACGACAACAGGAATTGTCTTTAAGCCAGCTTCTGTTGCCGCACGAAATCTTCGCTCTCCTACTACAATTTCGTACCCCTTAATGCTTTTACGAACTAGTAACGGCTGTAAGATTCCATGATTTAAGATCGATTCCTTCAGTTCGGTGATCGACTCTTCTGAGAAAATCTTTCTTGGCTGATAAGGGTTCGGTCGTAATTCATTTAAAGGAACTTCTTGAATTTGCTCTTTCTTATCGTCAGCAACATCGGGAAATAAAGCTGAAATTCCCTTACCTAAGCCTTTAGCCATTTGCAACCACTTCCTTTGCCAAATCTATATAAACTTCAGCACCCCTAGATTTAGGATCATAAGTAATAATAGGTTGACCGTGGCTCGGAGCCTCACTCAGCCGAACATTTCTAGGTATAATTGTAGCAAATACTTTTTCTCGAAAATATTTTTTCACTTCATCAATGACTTGAATACCCAAATTAGTTCTAGCATCTAGCATCGTTAATAACACTCCCTCAATTTCTAAGTTAGTATTAAGATGCTTTTGAACTAATCTTACTGTATTTAAAAGCTGACTTAACCCCTCAAGGGCATAATACTCACATTGAACCGGAATTAATACAGAACTAGAAGCAGTTAAAGAGTTAATCGTTAGTAGCCCTAAAGAAGGTGGGCAATCAATGATGATATAATCATAATTGTGTTCTACTTGCTCAAGCGCTCTTTTTAATCGAACTTCCCTTGAAATCGTTGGAACAAGTTCAATTTCAGCTCCAGCTAACTGAATAGTAGAAGGAATAATATCTAATCCTTCAATAGCTGTTGCCATGATCACTTCTTTTGGACTTATATCTTCAACTAAGATGTTATAAATACAGTTCTCAACATCGCCTTTATCAATACCAATTCCACTTGTAGTATTACCTTGGGGATCAACATCAATCAAAAGTACTCTCTTGCCAATATGAGCAAGGCACGCACTTAGATTAACAGCAGTGGTTGTTTTACCAACTCCACCTTTTTGGTTTGCAATTGCAATTACTTTCCCCATTGTTTCACCTACCTCATTTATATCTTTAACTCTAGTTTTTAGTTAGTAGAGTTACTTCTAATAATTTATTTGAAAAGCATTAGTATCATTTTATCATGAAAATTTAAAACTAAGTATTTTTTTTCACTTAAAAAAACGTTGAATATAAAAAAACAATAAAAAAAGAACTCAAATCCGAGGAAGTGAGCCATAAAATTAACGGGAATGTCGTACATAAATAAAATTATTATTTGTTTTTCGGTATTCTGATTGTAAATTGATAGTAATCGTCGTGATCTTCTTCATCAGTATCTATGGAGAGTCCACTCTTCACTACCATATCGACAGATTGACGAATTGTATTCATCGCTAAACGCATATCTCTTGAAAAAGCTTTTCTCTGTGGTTTCTTCTTCTTATCTGCAGGACCTTCTAAAATTCTTTTTACAAGCTCCTCTGTCTGCTTTACATTTAACCCTTTTTCTATTACTTCAGCTAAAAGCTTTTCTTGTAACTCTACTTCTTTAACTGGTAATAGAGCTCTTGCATGACGTTCTGTAATAACTCTATTTAATATAGCTTCTTGTACTTTTTCAGGTAATTGCAATAATCGAAGTTTATTAGCAATCGTTGATTGACCTTTACCAAGACGTTGTGCCAAACTTTCTTGTGTTAAGCCGTGTAACTCTAGTAATTTAGCATAAGCAACAGCTTCTTCAATAGCTGTTAGGCCTTCACGTTGTAAATTCTCAATTAATGCTACGGATGCTGTTTGCGCATCGTTAAACTCTTTTACAATTGCCGGGATGTGCTCCCAACCGAGTTTTGTAACAGCTCTCCAACGGCGCTCTCCAGCAATGATTTCAAATTTCCCATTTCTCTCACGGACAACAATTGGTTGAATGACACCATGTGTACGGATCGTTTGTGCTAATTCATCAATTCGCTCATCCACAAACACAGTACGTGGTTGAAAGCGATTTGGAACTATATCCTTTACGGGAAGTTGCTTTACTTCTTCGTTATCATTAATTTCGTCAATTGTTTTTACTTCTTCAATGATTTCTTCGCTCTTTTCATTAAAACCGAACAGGCGTGAAAACGGCTTCATTGCAGCACCACCCTCTAAAAACTACCTTCCTAACCTATTCGCTAAACAAGCTAGAAAGTCCTTCTTTTATTTTAGTTCATTTTATAAAAATGATTGAATAATAATCTAGATTTCAGGCTCTTAAACTAATAGTCTTACTATCTTAATTATTATAAGCCCCTATATAATAATACCACTTAAGAATGTTTCACGTGAAACATTTTTCCGAAAAATTTATTATAGTTTAATAGATTTAGTAGTAAGATGAAAGAAGCTACTTACCAATTGAGTAGCTTCTTTAGTTTATAAAGGTGTTTTATTCGGTGTTCCTGGCTTCCTTGGAAAAGTATGAGGAGTTTTTTTCTTTTTTGCAATAAAAACAAAGTGTCTTGTACTTTCCTCAAAAGGTAATATAAGACTTTCATTGCGGACAATTTCTCCTCCAAGGGTAGTAAATGCTTTTTTACTATCAGACAATTCGTTAACAACCTCTGGACCTTTCATCGCCAAAAATGCTCCACCTACTTTAGCTAAAGGCAAACAAAGTTCGGCTAACACCGGCATTCTCGCAACAGCCCTTGCCATAACTAGGTCATATTGCTCGCGGTGTTCTTTTTTCTTGGCGAAGCTCTCAGCGCGGTCATGAAACAGTGACACATTCGTTAAGCCTAACGTATTTACAAGGTGCTGTAAAAAAGAAATTCGTTTATTTAGCGAGTCTACAATTGTTACTTTAATATTAGGGAAGCAAATCTTGATCGGAATACTCGGAAAACCTGCCCCTGCTCCAACATCAACTAAATTTAAAGGCTTAGAAAAATCCTGGAAAAATGCTGCACTGATTGAATCATAAAAATGTTTTAAATAAACTCCCTCTTCATCTGTAATAGCTGTTAAGTTCATTTTGTTATTCCACTCTACTAACTCTTGGAAATAAAGATCAAATTGCTTCATTTGAGTTTCGTTAAGCGTAATCCCTTTTTCAGCTAAACGTAAATGAAATTCCGTTTTGTTCATTATATACCACTTTCTTTCGTTCTTTTTAATTTCCCCTGCTCTAAATATACTAATAAAATTGAAACATCCGCAGGATTTACCCCAGCAACCCTAGAAGCTTGCCCAACAGATAGTGGTCTTACTTCACTCAGCTTTTGCCTCGCTTCTGTTGCGAGCCCAGAAATAGCATGATAATCAAGATCTTCTGGAATTCTCTTATCATCCATTTTCTTCATTCGTTCTATTTGCTGATACTGCTTTTCAATATAGCCAGCATATTTGATTTGGATTTCCACCTGCTCAGCAACCTCGGCTGACACTTCTTCTTCGCTAGGAAATAGTCTTGCAATAAATCCATAAGTGATTTCTGGACGTTTCAATAAAACAGATGCTTTGTAACCATCTTGCAATGGTGAAGAACCAATTTCTGCTAACAGTGACTGCACTTCCTGTGTCGGTTTAACAGTAACTTGTTCAAGTCTTTCTATTTCACGTTGGATCTGTGCCTTTTTAGCGAGAAAACGTTGATAACGTTCTTCAGTAATTAACCCAATGTCATATCCAATTTCTGTAAGTCTCAAATCTGCATTATCGTGGCGTAAGACTAAACGGTGTTCAGCACGTGAAGTCAGAAGTCGGTATGGCTCGTTTGTGCCTTTTGTTACTAGATCATCTACTAGAACACCTATATATGCCTCTGATCGATCAAGAATAATTGGTTCTTTGCCTGAAGCTTTTAGTGCTGCATTGATACCTGCAAAGATCCCTTGCCCTGCAGCCTCCTCATAGCCCGATGTACCATTAATTTGACCTGCAGTAAACAAATTCTCGATGAGCTTTGTTTCTAATGTTGGCCATAGCTGCGTCGGAACGACTGCATCGTACTCAATCGCATAGCCAGGACGCATCATTTTCACATTTTCAAGGCCTTTTAATGTTTTTAACATTTCCAACTGCACTTCTTCAGGTAAACTAGTTGAAAATCCTTGAACATAAACTTCTAGCGTATCCTTACCTTCTGGTTCAAGGAAAATTTGATGTCTAGGCTTATCACTAAAGCGGACGATCTTATCTTCAATTGAAGGGCAATATCGCGGGCCTGTTCCTTCAATTACGCCTGAATACATCGGTGAACGATGCAGGTTGGCATTAATTATCTGATGCGTTTCATCTGTTGTATATGTTAACCAGCACGGTAACTGTTCAAGGACATTGAATTCCTTTGTTTCATAGGAAAATGCTCTTGGTTCGTCATCACCTGGTTGAATTTCCGTAACACTGTAATCAATCGTATCACCTTGTACTCGCGGCGGCGTTCCCGTTTTAAAGCGGACTAAGTTAAAACCATGATTTAAAAGGTCGTAGGCTAAGTTAACTGAAGGCTGTTGGTTGTTAGGTCCACTTTCATAAGCTAAGTCCCCCAAAATTACTTTTCCTCGTAAATAGGTGCCAGTAGTAATAATAACTGCTTTGGCCATGTACGTAGCACCCGTATTTGTAACTACTCCCCTACATACGCCATCCTCAACAATTAGTTTCTCTACCATACCCTGACGCAACAAAAGGTTATCCTGTTTTTCAATTGTCTTTTTCATCTCGTGTTGATATAAAAATTTGTCTGCCTGTGCACGCAATGCCCTGACTGCAGGCCCCTTTGCAGTGTTTAACATCCTCATCTGAATATGAGTCTTATCAATATTTCTTCCCATTTCACCGCCGAGTGCGTCTATTTCTCTCACTACAATCCCTTTTGCCGGACCTCCTATTGAAGGGTTACACGGCATATAGGCAACTGCATCTAAATTTAAGGTTAACATTAACGTATTGGCACCCATGCGTGCTGCAGCAAGTCCTGCTTCAACCCCTGCATGCCCTGCACCAACGACAATAACGTCAAACTCTCCAGCATGATATTCCATCCTTTTTCCTCCCAACCAGCTCAATTGTCAATTTTGAATTATGAATTGTCTTTCCTGTTGAACTTCGAAGCAATACTTTAGAATAATTCATAATTCATAATTCATAATTCATAATTCTTAATTACTTCCCTAAACAAAACTGTGAAAACAACTGATCAATGAGACTTTCTGAAACCGTGTCCCCAATAATCTCACCTAATAGCTCCCACGTTCTTGTAATATCAATTTGTACCATGTCTATAGGTACGTCCATTTCTAACGCCTGTAAGGCATCTTCAATTGTCCCTTTTGCTTGGTGTAATAAGGCAATATGCCTTGAATTAGAGACGTAAGTTAAGTCACCACTCTCTATATTTCCTTGGAAAAATAACGTTGCAATTGCTTCTTCTAGATCATCAATACCTTGGTCTTCTACTAAAGAAGTAGTTACTACTGGTCTAGATTTTGCTAATTGCTTAACCTTCTCTAGATCTATTTTTTGAGGAATATCCGTTTTATTAACAATAATAATAGCATCCATTCCTTCAATGATTTTAAACAAGTTCTCGTCTTCAACTGATAATTGCTCACCATAATTTAAAACAAGTAATACTAGTTCTGCTTCCTTTACTACTTTCCTTGAACGCTCTACACCAATTTTCTCGACGATATCTTCTGTTTCTCTTATTCCAGCTGTATCTAATAAACGTAGAGGAACACCCCTTACATTTACGTATTCCTCAATAACATCTCTCGTCGTTCCAGGAATGTCTGTCACAATGGCTTTCATTTCGTGGACCAAGCTGTTCAATAGTGAGGACTTCCCTACATTTGGTCTACCAATTATAACAGTAGATAAACCTTCACGAAGAATTTTTCCTTGTTGTGCTGTATTAAGGATTTTTTCTATTTCCCCCTTTACATACTGCGCTTTTTCACGAAGAAGATTGTTCGTCATCTCCTCAGCATCGTACTCTGGGTAGTCAATATTTACTTCTACATGAGCAACCGTCTCTAATAAAGCCTGCCGTAGCTTTTGAACCTTTTTTGATAACCTACCCTCAACCTGTCCAATCGCTACATTCATTGCTTTATCCGTTTTTGCACGAATTAAATCAATAACACCTTCAGCCTGCGATAAGTCAATCCGACCATTTAAGAAAGCACGCTTCGTAAATTCTCCTGGTTCTGCTAAGCGGACACCAGTGCGTAACACTTCTTGTAAAACCCTATTTACAGAAACTAACCCGCCATGACAGTTGATTTCAACTATATCCTCACGGGTAAACGTACGTGGAGCCTTTAACAGTGAAACCATAACCTCATCTATTACTTGGCCAGTTCCTTTTTCAGTTATGTAACCATAGTGGATCGTGTGGCTTTCTACCTCTAATAAGGTCTTTCTACCTTTATATATTTTATCTACTGCAGCAATAGCATCATCACCGCTAACTCTCACAATAGCAATTGCTCCCTCACCCATGGCCGTCGAGATCGCTGCAATCGTATCAAATTCCATCTTCTTCACCTCTTATAGAAAAGCTTGGAGCTAGACATCAGAATTTTATTTTTTGTCATTCATTATTTATAGATAGAACTTCAACTGTTCCTAACTATCAAGAATACCACAGTATCTCTTTAATAAAAAGATTTTCCAATTTCTCTATTTAACTATTGTCTCCGTTTTTCCTAGTTATCAACCATAAATCTATCCACAACTATGATTTTCTCACTATAAATTTGTAGGAATTATAGTTTTTCCACATGTGAATAACCTTTTTGAATTATGAATTGTCAATTTTTAATTTTGAATTGTTTTTAGTTTCGTTTTGGGGACAACTTCTTCCTCTTCAATTTCAAATTATTATTCACTACCATTACTTTGAGTATTTTTAATTACAAAAAAAGCCTACACTAATGTTTTCACACTAGCATAGGCTTTTAGTTTTATTTACTACGAAGCTTTTCTCTCAACCAATTCATAATTCAAAATTGACAATTACTTACCGGCTGGTGCAACAACAATTCTTCGATTTGGTTCAACACCTTCTGAATATGTTTTTACACCCTTAATTTCTTGCAGGGCAGTATGAATGATTTTTCTTTCTAACGCATTCATCGGCTCTAGTATTACTTCTTTTCTAGTTTTTAACGCTTTATGTCCGAGACGTTTTGCTAGCTGCTCTAATGATTCCTTGCGGCGATCACGGTAACTTTCGGCGTCTAGTACAATTCTCATATAACCTTCGGAGTATCGATTTGCAACAAGATTAACAAGATATTGAAGCGAATCAAGGGTTTGCCCACGTTTACCAATAAGCATTCCAATTCCTTCTCCACTTAAATTAAATGTAAAACCATCTTTTGTTTCAACTTGACTAATTTCAATTGAAACCCCCATATTTTTGGTTACTTCTTGAAGAAACTTTACTGCTTCCTCTGCTGCATCAGGTTGAATTTCGACTTCTACGACGGCTGGTTTACTGCCGATAATTCCCAAAAAACCTTTTTGAGGCTCTTCAAGAACTTGAAATGAAATTCGGTCTCTCGTTGTATTTAATTTGGCTATGGCAGATTGAACAGCTTCATCAACGGTTTTCCCTGAAACAGTTATCTTTTTCACTTTTTGGTTCCCCCTGTTTTAGCATCAGCTTTAGCACCGACATTTGGACCTGTAATAAAATACGTCTGAACAATCATAAAGACGTTACCCACTACCCAATATAACGCAAGTGCAGATGGGAAAAATGCAGCAAATGCAATGATCATTACAGGCATAATATACAATAATGCCTTCATTTGAGGGTTATCAGTAATCATCATCATTTTCTGTTGGATAAACGTTGTTGCTCCAGCTACAAGCGGAAGAATATAGTATGGATCCGCTGCTCCTAAATCAAACCATAAGAACGTATGGTATTTAATCTCTCCCGTACGAATGATTGCATGGTAAAATGCAAAAAGAATAGGCATTTGAATAAAAATTGGTAAACACCCTGCTAGAGGATTTACTTGATGTTCCTGGAATAGCTTCATTGTTTCTTGTTGTAGTTTTTGTTGTGTCTTTTGATCTTTTGCACTATATTTTTCTCTTAGCTTTGTCATTTCAGGTTGTAATGCTTGCATTGCCTTAGAGCTTTTTGTTTGCTTAATCATCAATGGCAAAATGACAATTCGAATTAAGATCGTTACAATAATAATTGATAATCCATAATTATCGTTAAAATATACGGCTACTTCTGTAATTAACCAAGAAAGCGGATAAACAAAATAATTTTCCCAAATACCAGATTTATTCTCGGCAGTAATTGGAACTTCAAGGTTTCCACACCCCACTGCTAGTAGAACAAAACCGAGTAGCATTGCTATTAATCCTAGTTTTTTCTTCACTACTACTTCCTCCCTGCACTCCAACGAATTTCTATAAATATAATCAGTCACAATTTGTTCCCTAACTTTAAAGATAACGCATAACCTAGTAATAATACAAGCCTAGTTAATGTTTATTATGACTGTTTTTAATTAATTCTTCTTTTTTCTCTGGAACTAAATCAATACCACCTGGATGAAACGGATGACATTTCATAATTCGTTTTATTGTTAGCCAACTCCCCTTCAGTGGACCAAAACGTTTGATTGCTTCTAACCCGTAGTGAGAGCATGTTGGGTAGAAGCGGCATGTTGGGGGTGTATATCTTGATATGTACCTTTGATAAAAAAGGATAATCCCAATTAAAGTCTTTTTTAAAAACTTCAAGATTACTCACCCTTCTTTTTAAATGCGTAGCCTCGATAAAACACATGGGTAATACTTTTTTTCATTTCATGAAAATCCAACTCTACAGAAGGAATCCTCGCTATAAGCAGGTAATCATATGATGGCTTAAGTTCTTTACTAATTTGGAAAACAGCTTCCCTCATTAAACGCTTTATACGATTTCTAGTAACTGCATTTCCAAGCTTTTTACTTACAGATACACCTAATCTCAAATGATTTTGGTCTTTTTTTTCAAGCATATATAATACAAATTGCTTGTTAGCAACGGATTTTCCTTCTTTAAAGATAAGAGAAATCTCTTCGTTCTTTTTAACTCGATGTTCCTTTTTCAACCCTTACACCTCATTAGAAGTAAGCAACTTTCGCTTCCCTTCCAAAAATTAAACGCTTTTTCAATGTTATCAAATAAGCCTAATAATATTCTTCATCTTATCAAAAAAGATCAATTATAAACCTCTATTATATAGAAAGTTATTTCTAAGTAGCGTATTCACAATTTTTATGTAGAGACTGGCAATAGATCTGCCAGCAATATTGCTCAGAAATTAGAAAAAAGACCACTGACAACAGTGGTCTATGCAGACAATACTTTTCTTCCTTTACGACGACGGCGCGCTAATACTTTACGGCCATTTGCAGTAGCCATTCTCGCACGGAAACCGTGTACTTTTTTACGCTTACGATTGTTTGGTTGGAAAGTTGGTTTTCCCATTTATTACACCTCCCTGAGGATATACTCGATATAAGACAGTCTTGTAAATTATAAGGACTATCTACCCCAATTGTCAAGTCTCTCTTAAAAAAATGTTATTTGTGGGATTTTGAGCCTGTCCCACACAACAAAGTACCTATCAATAATAAGCCTTATTACGAATGATGTAAAATGTAAATTTTTCTTCATTAATCTTCACCGAGAAAGTTACTCCTTCTATTCTAAGATATATAGTTGAGAAAATACTGTGTTACCTGAGCATTCACTTATTTAGATCTATATTTTTTCTTCCTCATTTTAAATTCAAAAAAATAATTCTATAGCTACATTTTTGCTTATGATTTTTTCTCTACATTTTACAACCAAGTATTTTTTTACGAGCTTGGGATCATATTATCCTCCAACACTCCCTACATTAACAGCCAAAATTCTACATTTTATTTTCCTTAAACAACATAACCACTTTTTAAGCAAAACGCCATGTGGATAACTTTTTTGACAATTTTTTCGCTTGTTCCTCACTTACTGACAAGTTTCACACAGTATCTTGTGTTGTGGACAACTCCAAAACACAAGGTGTAGATAGATGTGGATAAGTACGTTAAAACCATTGATTATCAATGTTTTTTCTGATATTATGGTTATGTTTTCACCCGTGGATATTTTTTAACTTTCAATAGTTATCCACATCCTGTGAGTAACATTGTGGACATTTCCTTTTTGCTGTTTATTGCTTGTCCACAAGTTTGTTTATAAGCTTGTTTTCTACACTATTCTACTATATTATATATATTTCCACATCATTTGTTAGTTAAATAATTATTCAACGTTATTCATCCGGGTTGTACATATGTTGTACAAGCTGTTTTTATTGGAATAAAACTGTTTTTATACAAGATTTTATAGTAAGGAGGGAGCATTTTTGCAAAATATAAGTGACTTATGGGATAAAGCACTCGAAGCAATGGAAGCTAAAGTTAGTAAGCCAAGTTTCGACACATGGTTAAAAGCTACAAAAGCTGAAATAATTCAAAACGATACAATAACCATCACTGCTCCTAATGAATTTGCAAGGGATTGGTTAGAAAACAGGTATATTAAATTTATTGCTGAGACACTACAGGATATTACCGGGGCCGAACTAAAAGTAAAGATCGTCATACCTCAAAATATTGAAGACGATGAAGATGAATTAGTAGAGAATGTCACGAAAATTCCTCAGAAAGTTGTAACAAACAATGATGAAATACCTAAGAACATGCTTAATCCAAAGTATACTTTTAACACTTTTGTTATCGGGGCTGGAAATCGTTTTGCACATGCTGCTTCTTTAGCAGTAGCTGAGGCTCCGGCTAAAGCCTATAATCCGCTATTTATTTATGGGGGCGTTGGATTAGGGAAGACTCACCTTATGCATGCAATTGGTCATTATGTAATTGAGCATAATCCGAATGCAAAGGTGGTTTATCTGTCTTCAGAAAAGTTTACAAATGAGTTTATTAACTCAATTCGTGACAATAAAGCTGTAAATTTTCGCAATAAATACAGAAATGTCGACGTTCTTTTAATTGATGATATTCAATTTCTGGCTGGAAAAGAACAAACCCAGGAGGAATTTTTTCATACATTTAATGCACTTCATGATGACAGTAAACAGATTGTCATTTCAAGTGATCGACCACCAAAAGAAATTCCAACACTTGAAGACCGACTCAGATCTCGTTTTGAATGGGGTTTAATTACTGATATTACTCCACCAGATTTAGAGACAAGGATTGCAATATTGAGAAAAAAGGCAAAAGCTGAAAACTTGGATATCCCTAATGAGGTAATGCTATATATTGCAAATCAAATTGATACAAATATTCGAGAGTTAGAAGGAGCACTTATCCGTGTTGTTGCTTATTCTTCACTAATTAATCAAGATATGAATGCCGATTTAGCCGCAGTTGCACTAAAAGATATTGTTCCTAATTCAAAACCAAAAGTTATCACAATTAGTGATATCCAACGCGTGGTTGGTGAACATTACAGTATTAAACTTGATGATTTTAAAGCAAAAAAACGAACAAAAAGTGTAGCATTTCCTAGACAAATCGCTATGTACTTATCTAGAGAGCTTACTGAGTTTTCTTTGCCGAAAATAGGTAGTGAATTTGGTGGCCGTGATCATACCACCGTCATTCATGCTCATGAAAAAATCTCAAAGCTGCTAACTAGTGATATTGATCTACAAAAACAGATTCAAGAAATTAAAGAACAACTAAAAATATAATGATGATGTGAAGGTTATTACCTAAAAGGAATTTAGCCTTCCAATTTTTTTTCGGAAATTTGTTGATAACTGTCTCTTACTTACTCACAAGTTATCAACATGTGGAAAACCTGATAGCTTTAAGGTATTTCAACTTATCAACAAATCCACAGGCCCTATTACTATTATTACTACTTTTTATTAAAAAAAATAATTAATATTACTAAATCTTACTCATAAATTTTTTTGCTTAAAAACAGGAGGTATATGATGCAATTTGTCATTAATCGAGATTATTTTGTTCAAAGTGTTCAGCATGTTTCAAAAGCAATCTCATCTAGAACTACGATCCCAATCTTAACTGGAATTAAAATTGTCGCTGACCATGAAGGAGTTACATTAACTGGAAGTGATTCTGATATTTCTATCGAGTGTTTTATACCAAAAGAAGAAAATGACCAGCAGCTAGTTGATATTGTTCAGGAAGGAAGTATTGTCCTTCAAGCAAAGTTCTTTACAGAAATTGTAAAAAAGTTACCTAGTGATAAAATTGAGGTAGTTGTGCAAGATCAGTTTGCAACAACGCTACGATCCGGTTCGTCAGTATTTAATTTAAATGGTCTTGATCCTGAGGAATATCCTCGTTTACCTCAAATTGAAGAAGATAATCTATTCCAGGTTCAAAATGACTTAATGAAGAATATTATTCGACAAACAGTATTCGCTGTGTCCACTGCAGAAACACGCCCTATCTTGACAGGTGTAAACTGGCAAGTTGAAAATAAGCAGTTGATCTGTACTGCAACAGATAGTCATCGATTAGCAATGCGAAAAGCAGCAATTGAAACTAACATTGATGAGTTAAATTTCACTAATGTTGTCATACCTGGAAAAAGCTTGAATGAATTAAATAAAATTATTGACGATAATAACGAATTACTTGATATTGTCGTTACTGAAAATCAGGTTTTATTTAAATCTAAGAATTTATTGTTCTTTTCAAGACTTCTTGATGGGAATTATCCTGCAACTAAAAATATGATTCCTGATCACTCTAAAACAGATATTATTTTAGAGACGAAAGGCTTCTTACAAGCAATTGAAAGAGCACTTCTACTCTCTCGCGATGGAAAAAATAATGTTGTGAACTTTAAAACATTAGAGGACGGCATTGTAGAGATTACATCGGTCACGCCAGAAATTGGCCGCGTTACAGAAAAGATTGACACAAAAGATTTAAGTGGTGAGGAACTGCGTATCTCGTTTAATGGCAAAAATATTATTGATGCTTTAAAAATTGTAGATAGCACTGAAGTTAAAATTTCTTTCACAGGTGCCATGAGTCCATTCTTGGTAAGGCCTGTTGAAAGTGATAATGCCCTACACCTGTTTTCTCCAGTACGAACTTATTAGAGCAAACAAACTATAATCGCTACGGTGAAAAATGCTACCTTAGAAATTTAGTGAGGTAGCTTTTTTACTATTCTTGATCATATTGAATTGTGTTACTTCCTTCGTTTTAGTACAATGTAAGTTAAGGGGAAAAATAAGGACGCAGAAAGTTTTTCCGATACTTTACGATAAGAAATACCAAAGATGGAAAGAAGGTTAACAATGGAAACAAATGTAACAATTTCTTCGGAGTTTATTACATTAGGGCAATTATTGAAAGAAGTAGGAATTATTGATACAGGTGGTATGGCTAAGTGGTTTTTGAGCGAGCATGAAGTTTATTTAAATAGTGAGCTTGAAAACCGAAGAGGCAAAAAGCTTTACAATGGAGATGTTATTACAATCCCGTCTCATGGCACTTTTCACATTTTAACCACAAACTAGATTGAAGAAAAGCTGTTAGTAAGCCTTGCTTCCCTAAGAAGTTATGTATCGGTAAAGGGGGTCTTGTGCCTAGCTAAAGTGGGGGAAAGACTTGTATATTAATAATCTTATTTTAACTAATTATCGAAATTATCAAAAACAGCAAGTGAGCTTTGATAATAATGTTAATGTCATTTTAGGTGAAAATGCTCAAGGGAAAACCAATATCATGGAATCAATCTATGTTCTTGGTTTAGCAAAATCACACCGTACTACCCGGGATAAGGAACTCATTTATTGGGACGAAGAATATGCTAAAATAGAAGGTAGTGTCCAAAAACGAACCAGTTCCCTTTCCCTAGAAGTAATTATTTCAACTAAGGGGAAGAAAGTAAAACTAAATAGACTAGAGCAACGAAAACTGAGTGAATATATCGGCGCGTTAAATATTGTCATGTTTGCACCTGAGGATCTAAATCTCGTAAAAGGAAGCCCTCAGGTGCGGCGTCGTTTTATAGATATGGAATTGGGGCAAATCAACCCAGTTTATTTATATAATTTATCACTTTTTCAAAAAATCCTTCAGCAAAGAAATCACCTATTGAAAGAATTACAAAGGAAAAAAGCAGATAATGGTTTACTAGACATATTAACTTTTCAACTCATAGAACAAGCAGCAAAAGTGATGCTGAAACGCTATGAGTTTATTGAGATGCTAGAACGCTGGGCAAAACCGATTCATTATGATATTAGTAGAGGTTTAGAAAATCTCGTAATAGAATATAAACCTTCCATCAAGGTATCAGAACCTAAAGAATTGTCGAAAATAGAAGAAGCACTGGAAGAAAATTTTACCAAGATGAAATTAAAAGAAATTGAACGAGGGACATCACTAATTGGTCCGCATCGTGATGATCTATTATTTCACGTTAATGATCGCGACGTTCAGACTTACGGTTCTCAGGGACAACAAAGAACAACAGCTCTCTCAGTTAAGATGGCTGAATTAGAGCTAATTTATGACAAAATTGGTGAATATCCCATTCTTTTACTTGATGATGTGTTATCAGAATTGGATGACTACCGTCAATCACATTTGTTAAATACAATTCAAGGAAAAGTTCAAACGTTTGTTACAACCACTAGCGTAGATGGCATCGACCATCAAACCCTAAAAGAAGCTTCGACGTATTTGGTACAAAAAGGGAGTATCGAAAAATTGAAATGAGGTGGCTAAATGTTTATTCATTTAGGTGGTGACACTGTAATTCGTTCGAAAGATGTTATTGCCATTTTAGATCGCCAAGTAGAAACGTCGGAAACTACTGGAGAATTTCTAGATTATAACGGCCAACAAAACAAAGTAGAAGAAATAGCAAAGGATATGACAAAGTCAATTGTGATTACCACAGACAAAGTCTATTTATCCCCTATTTCATCTTCGACCCTAAAACGTAGGGCTTTATTTGTTTCAGATATAGATGAAATTTAATTGTGGACTATAAATTATGAATGTTGAATTATAACAGGTTGAGTGCAAAGCAAGACTGAACTAAATGTAAATTCACCATTCAAAAATTAAGAAGCGTGGGTGAAGGAATTGACAATTGATCAACAATCTCAAAGTTACGATGAAAGTCAGATTCAGGTCCTTGAGGGATTAGAGGCGGTTCGAAAACGTCCTGGAATGTACATTGGCTCTACAAGCAGCCGTGGACTTCATCACTTAGTATGGGAAATTGTAGATAATAGTATAGATGAAGCACTAGCAGGACATTGTGATACGATCTCAGTGACAATTGAAGAAGATAATAGTATTACTGTTGTCGATAACGGGCGCGGGATTCCAGTAGGAATCCATGAAAAAATGGGACGACCAGCAGTCGAAGTAATTATGACAGTCTTGCATGCAGGTGGTAAGTTTGGCGGCGGAGGTTATAAAGTTTCAGGCGGACTACATGGTGTAGGTGCTTCTGTTGTTAATGCACTATCTAGCAAATTAGAAGTTGAAGTGCATCGCGAAGGGAAAGTCTATCATCAAGAATATCAAAGAGGTGTGCCGCAAGCTGATTTAACGGTAATTGGTGAAACGGATCTCCGCGGAACCACTGTACGTTTTAAGCCGGATACTGAAATTTTCACAGAAACAACAGTGTATGAATTCGATATTTTAGCTACACGTATTCGAGAACTAGCATTCTTAAATCGTGGTTTAAAAATCATCATTGAGGACAAACGTGAAAACGGAAAGCGTAAAGAATTTCACTATGAAGGTGGAATTGCTTCTTTTGTAGAGCATTTAAACCGTACTCGTGAAGCACTTCATGAGCCACCAATCTTTATCGAAGCTGAAAAAGATGGATTACAGGTAGAAGTAGCTGTTCAATACAATGATAGTTATACAAGCAACATTTATTCTTTTGCTAATAACATTAATACCCATGAAGGTGGGACGCACGAATCTGGCTTTAAAACAGGTCTTACTCGTGTCATTAACGATTATGCTAGAAAGCATAACCTATTCAAAGATAACGATGCTAATCTTTCAGGAGATGACGTTCGTGAGGGATTAACAGCGATCATTTCTGTAAAAATACCAGAACCTCAGTTTGAAGGACAAACAAAAACAAAGCTAGGAAATAGTGAAGCACGTACAATTACGGACTCGGTATTTAGTGAAGCCTTTGCTAAGTTCCTAGGTGAAAACCCTTCTGTAGCTAAAAAGATTGTTGAAAAAGGCGTTATGGCAGCAAGGGCAAGGGAAGCAGCTAAGAAAGCTAGGGAATTAACTAGACGTAAAAGTGCTTTGGAAGTAAGTTCCCTTCCTGGTAAGCTTGCAGACTGTTCATCAAAAGATGCTACTATTAGTGAACTTTATATCGTAGAGGGTGACTCAGCAGGAGGATCAGCAAAACAAGGGCGTGACCGTCATTTCCAAGCAATTCTACCTTTACGTGGAAAAATTATTAACGTGGAAAAAGCACGATTAGATAAAATTCTATCCAACACTGAAATTCGTGCGATTATTACTGCACTCGGAACTGGTATTGGTGACGAATTTGATATTTCTAAGGCGCGCTACCATAAAACGATCATTATGACTGATGCTGACGTTGACGGTGCTCATATTCGTACCCTATTACTCACGTTCTTCTACCGTTATATGAAACCGATTATTGAGCATGGCTATATTTATATAGCTCAACCGCCATTGTATAAAGTCCAACAGGGGAAACGGATTGAGTATGCCTATAATGATAAAGAGTTAAATGAAATCTTTGCGCAAATGGCGGAAAACCCTAAGCCTGGCGTTCAACGCTACAAAGGTCTTGGAGAAATGAATCCTACTCAGTTATGGGATACAACAATGGATCCAGGAACTCGAACTCTTCTCCAGGTAACATTAGAAGATGCGATGAAGGCTGATGAGACGTTTGAAACATTAATGGGTGACAAAGTAGAACCGCGTCGTGAATTTATTCAGGAAAATGCTATCTACGTGAAAAATTTAGATATATAAAGAAATGCAAAATGTAAAATGTAGAATGTAAAGTTGTTTATAATTTTATATTCTACAATGTTTACTCTATCCAGTGAGAAAACACCTTGTAAATTTAGAGTTAGGGATTTATTTGATAGCTTAAGGCTACAATCGTCAATTCTACACTCTAAGTTCTGCATTTTACATTGAAGTTTGTTGGATATAGGGAATTGGAGGTAAGGCTAGATGTCTGAACAATCTAGAGTTAAAGAAATAAACATTAGTCAGGAAATGAAAACATCGTTTATGGATTATGCAATGAGCGTAATTGTCAGTCGCGCTCTTCCTGATGTACGAGATGGATTAAAACCTGTGCATCGCCGAATTTTATTTGCGATGAATGAATTAGGGATGACGTCTGACAAAGCATATAAAAAATCTGCTCGTATTGTTGGTGAAGTAATCGGAAAATATCATCCGCACGGTGATTCTGCTGTTTATGAAACAATGGTTAGGATGGCTCAGGATTTTAGTTATCGTTATATGCTTGTAGATGGACATGGTAATTTCGGTTCTGTTGATGGTGATGCAGCAGCAGCGATGCGTTACACAGAAGCGAGAATGTCGAAAATCTCAATGGAATTAGTTCGTGATATTAATAAAGACACTATCGACTTTCAAGATAACTATGATGGATCTGAACGAGAGCCAAAAGTATTACCAGCTCGCTTTCCCAACCTTTTAGTAAATGGATCATCAGGGATTGCGGTTGGGATGGCAACTAATATTCCACCACATCAATTAGGTGAAGTGATTGATGGTGTATTAGCCGTCAGTCGTAATCCAGAAATAACGTTACCTGAATTAATGGAAGTAATTCCAGGGCCTGATTTCCCTACGGGAGCTGAAATCGTTGGAATATCAGGTATTCGCCGTGCCTACCAAACTGGTAGAGGTTCGATTGTTTTAAGAGCTAAAGCACACATTGAAGAGATGAACGGTGGAAAACAACGAATTATCGTATCTGAAATTCCTTACCAAGTGAACAAAGCAAAGCTAATTGAAAAAATTGCTGAATTAGTTCGCGAGAAGAGAATAGATGGTATTACTGATCTTCGTGATGAATCGGACCGTAACGGTATGAGGATTGTGGTTGAATTACGTCGTGATGTCAATGCCAATGTCCTTTTGAATAACTTATATAAACAAACTGCTATGCAAACGAGTTTTGGAATAAACCTTTTAGCTCTTGTTGATGGTCAACCAAAGGTACTTAATTTAAAAGAGTGCTTAGAGTATTACTTAGCACACCAAAAGGTAGTTATTAAACGTCGTACAGCTTTTGAATTGCGAAAAGCAGAGGCTCGTGCTCATATTTTAGAAGGTTTAAGAGTAGCCCTTGATCATTTGGATGCGGTTATTGCTTTAATTAGAGCATCACAAACAACTGATATTGCAAGAAATGGCTTAATGGAACAGTTTTCACTTAGTTACGAGCAGGCCCAAGCTATTCTAGATATGCGTTTGCAGCGTTTAACTGGATTAGAGAGAGACAAGATAGAAAATGAGTATGCAGAGCTTGTGAAGCGTATTGCAGAACTAAAAGCTATCTTGGCTGACGAAGAACTAGTATTAGAAATTATACGTGAAGAGTTATTAGAGGTTAAAGAAAGATTTAATGATGAGAGAAAAACAATCATCTCCATTGACGAAGACAGCTTCGAGGATGAGGATTTAATTCCTAGAACAAATATTGTTATTACTCTAACTCATAACGGTTATATCAAACGTCTACCAATTACAACCTACCGTAGTCAAAAACGTGGTGGCCGAGGTATTCAGGGAATGGGAACCAACGATGATGATTTTGTGGAACAACTTTTTACCACTTGCACCCATCACACGATCCTATTCTTTACGAATAAAGGTAAGGTATACCGCCTAAAAGGCTATGAGATCCCTGAGCTAGGCAGAACAGCTAAAGGGATACCAATTATCAATCTATTACAGATTGAACCTGGTGAGTTTATTAGTACAATCATTCCAATTGAGGAATTCAATGATAATTACTTAATTTTTATGACCAAACATGGGATTACCAAGCGTACAGAGTTAAGCTCATTTGCCAATATCCGTAAAGGTGGCCTATTTGCTATTAACTTACGAGATGATGATGAACTCCATGGTGTTCGTCTGACAGATGGAAATCAAGAAATAATTGTTGGAACAAAAAAAGGTATGGCAATCCGCTTCCATGAAAATGATGTTCGTTTAATGGGAAGAACTGCGGGCGGTGTAAGAGGTATCTTTTTATCCGATGAGGACCAAGTTGTGGGTATGGATATTATTAAGGAAGGCTGCGATGTCCTTACTGTAACTGAAAAAGGTTACGGAAAGAAAACTCCTATTGAAGAATATCGTATCCAAAACCGAGGTGGTAAAGGAATTCGAACATGTAATATTACTGATAAAAACGGTAGTGCTATATCGTTACGTGTAGTATCAGATGACGATGATCTTATGATTATTACTGTTAGTGGCGTCATTATCAGACTTCATGTTCGAGGTATTTCAACAACAGGTAGAAGTACACAAGGGGTCCGTTTGATTAGAATTGGCGAGGGTGAAGGTGTAGCAACTGTAGCCAAAGTTGATGCTAGTGAAGATGATGCTGAATTAGAACAAATTGAAGAATTAGAAACTATCGATAGTCAAGAAGCAATTGAAGAGTTAGAAACTATTGATAATTCACAAGTAATTGAAGAAATAAACATTGAAGAAGATAGTGAAGAGTAACTATTTAAAAGACTTACCACAATATTTTGTTGGTAAGTCTTTTTTTGCATAAATAACTACTTTGATTATGATATAATGGAATATAAACAAAGTTTTGGTTTTGGGGGAAAATATTAATGAGGGTCAAACCAAATCAACTAGAGAATGGCTGTATACTATCAAGTGATGTATTTTGTAATTCCAACCAAACATTAATGCGTAAAAAAACAATACTAACAGAAGAATACATAAATGTATTACAAGTGTTTTTGATAGATGCTGTTGATGTAGAGGTCATGCTTGCTAATGGGATGCCATTTAAACCTAAAGAAGTAATTGAAATGGAAGATGACGTAGTTAGTAAAGACGATAAAGATAATACTTCATTTATGGACCTATATATTAAAGCTGTCCAAACATACAAGAAACTATTTCAGAGTTGGCAAGCTGGTTCAAAAGTTGATATTATGACAATTCGTAAGACACTTCTCCCGTTGTTAGAAAAGTTAAATGACAATCCTGACGAACTTATTCAAATTCACCACTATGCAACTAAGAACGATTATATATTTCATCATTCCGTTTCAGTTGGGGTCTTAGCCGCCTACTTAGGTAGAAAATTGAATTTCTCAAAGGCAGAGGAAATTCAATTAGGTATTGCTGGTATGATGTCTGATAGTGGAATGGCTAAAATTCCTTATAGCATTTTAGATAAGCGTGGAGTACTAACCAGTCTTGAATTTGAAGAGATAAAAAGGCATCCTTTGTACAGTTACCAGATGCTAAAGGATATTCCTGGAGTAACAGATGCTGTGCTTCTAGCAATTTTACAACACCACGAGCGAGAAGATGGTAGCGGGTATCCAATGGCATATTCAACTAAAAAACTACATAAGTTTAGCAGGACAATTGCAGTAGTTGATGTGTTCCATGCAATGACTTCAGAAAGATATTATAAGCAGAAGCAATCACCTTACCGAGTAATTGAATTAATTATGAGAGATGACTTTGGTAAGTTTGATATTAAAATTGTTCAAACATTAGCAAGTTTAATAGCTAATTTCTCTATTGGAACAAAAGTTAGGTTAAATAATGATGATATTGGAGAAGTTGTTTTTATTGAACCGCATTCTCCAATAAGGCCTATGATAAAAATCGACCAAAGTGGTGAATTTGTAAAATTAACCACTCGAAGTGATCTATATATTGAAGAAATACTTAAAGCGTAAACCCTACTACTAGGGTTTATTTTTTATATAAAACTATTGTATTATAGTAATTGATATGGTATAGTATCATTTACAGTCAAATAAACTTATTGAGCAACAAAAAAAGATTTGACATGTAGAAGTTACTTGTGTTATATTTATAAAGTTGCTTTACTAAACAACACACTTCGAAAAAAGACGTTGACAAGATAAAGTTATAATGATATAATGAAATTCTTGTTGTAAAAAACATTGTTCTTTGAAAACTGAACACACAGCCAAGCGAATTAAAGAGATAGTAAATATCTCGTCAATGAATTATTATTTTTGAGCTATATCAAACACTTTTATGGAGAGTTTGATCCTGGCTCAGGACGA